>JAZNDY010000317.1:0-2353 GCA_045588295.1 Acutalibacteraceae bacterium | reverse complement strand
TCTTTTACTGCGGCAAGTGAGTTTTTGAGCCTGGATTCTCGTTTCTGAACTTCAACAAGTTCAAGCTCCGCACCTGCAAGATCCATACTTGAAGGCATAACCGATACATTCTGATACGGAGTTTCAACTATAGCCTGCTCTGCCGGACAGCCGCCGATAAGCACGCTGTATGACGATTTTTCAAGACCTCTTTTGTTAACACCGAGACCGCTTGTTGAGTTGCCCTGAGGGTCGATATCAACAAGCAGAGTTTTATATCCCTTACTGCCGAGTGCCGCAGTAAGATTAACGGCGGAGGTTGTTTTGCCGACGCCGCCTTTCTGGTTAACAATTGCGATGGTTTTTCCCAAAATTATCTCTCCTATTAATAATTACATTAAATAATATAATACAGTATAGCATAACTGACTGTGAAATGAAACATTTTTTTGTAAATTTTTATGTTTCACGTGAAACAATGGTCGCTATAGCATAAAAGCAGAAAAAGCAGGCATAAGAGCCTGCTTTTTCCGCTGTGGATGTGGGTGTGAAAGAGAAAGATATGGTAATTGGTGGAACTCTGATTAATGCGGTGTTATGCTGAGTTTTTCTTGGCTTTTATAACACAACCGTTGCTTTTGGGTATGCGAACGATATATTCGATATATTCTTCGGTTTCACTTTTGGCAGAATCGGCTTCAATGCCTGCGCGCCGCATAGTATCAACCGCGTGGTTTAAGGTGTTAACAAAAATTCTGACATCTTTGAAAAGCTTTACGGGCGGTTGCTTTCTGCCTGAATCGTTTGCAAGAATGCGGCTCACAAGCTGCTCGCTTTCCGCAACGCTCAAACGTTTTTCGGCAATAATTGAAATTGCGCGCTCCATCTGGTTGTAGTTTGTCATGCGAAGCAGTGCCCGTGCGTGGCGTTCCGTCAGGTTTTCAAGAGTGATCTTATGCCTTATTTCTT
This sequence comes from Acutalibacteraceae bacterium, assembly GCA_045588295.1. Taxonomy (GTDB): domain Bacteria; phylum Bacillota; class Clostridia; order Oscillospirales; family Acutalibacteraceae; genus CAG-177. Next base: position 1,405 of record JAZNDY010000317.1, on the reverse strand, counting down.
CGGGGATGCGCAGCAACCGAAGCTTGTTGGATATGGTTGAGGGTGCTTTGCCAAGCTTTTTGCAGATATCTTCGCGCGTCATTCCGAAATCTGTCAGCAATTTTTCGATGGCGCACGCTTCTTCAAAAAATTCAAGGTCACACCTTTGAACGTTTTCAATCAGCGCAAACAGAGCGGATTTTTCATCATCGGCATCCATTATGATGCAAGGCAAGCGTGTTATGCCAACTAACCTTGATGCACGCAACCGACGTTCGCCTGAAATAAGTTCGTATTTCCCCTGCCCGTTTATTCTGACAGCAATCGGTTGTATAATTCCGTTTTGCCTTATGCTTTGTGCCAGACCTTCGAGTTCATCAAAATCGAACCGTCTGCGCGGTTGGTTTGGGTTTGGATATATGTCTTCCTGCGGAATGAGTATTATCTGACCGCCGATTTTGTATTTACCGTTTTTCAAAAAATCCCCCCGTTCGGTGCTTCGTTGACTTAAGCATAGCACCAAACGGAGGGTTTGTCCAATCATTTCGGTTGATAAAAACTGCGGTTAAATGACAAAGATTATTGAATTAAAGCGGCTTTTTTGAAATCTGAGCCGAAACTCTGGGGTATTTTGGCGAAGTTTGCGATATCTTCTTGATAATAATCAGTGTTCTTTCACCGCCGTCTGAAAGAGTGAATGTTTTTTTATCAATGATTTTGCCGCCGAGGATGCCGATTGCTTTTTTTGCATCTGCAATTTCTTCCTCTGCTTTTGCGCTTTTCATTGCAACAAATACTCCGCCGACCTTAACAAACGGCAGGCAATATTCGCTCAGCACATTCAGTGCGGCAACTGCTCTGGAGCAAACAATATCATATTGCTCTCTGTATTCGGGGTTTTTGCCTGCTTCCTCTGCCCTGGCGTGCAGAGTTTCTGCCTCAAGACCAAGTTTTTCAACTGTTTCTGCAACGTAGCGGAGTTTTTTTGCTGTGCTGTCAACCATCGTGAGGCGGATATCGGGTCGGGTTATAAGCAGCGGAATGCCGGGGAAGCCTGCGCCTGTGCCTAAGTCAAGGATTTTTGCGCCTTCTTCAGGGTTAACTGCAGAAAAGAGTGAAATGCTGTCTGCAAAGTGCTTTATAACCACTTCATCGGGCTCGGTTATAGCGGTCAGATTCATTGTTTTGTTTTGCTCAATCAAAGCTTCAGCAAGCATATCAAACCTTGCAAGTGCTTCGTCATTCAATTCAACGCCGAGTGTTGCGGCGTTTGATTTAAGAAGTTCTTTATTAATTAACATTAATACCGTTCCTCTCAAGATAAATCAGTAAAACAGAGATGTCTGCAGGCGAAACGCCTGAAATACGTGATGCCTGACCAACGGTTTCGGGGCGGATTTTTGACAGCTTTTCAATCGCCTCAAGG
>JAZNDY010000316.1:0-2440 GCA_045588295.1 Acutalibacteraceae bacterium | reverse complement strand
TCACAAGAGGTACAGGCACCGCAAGCTGCGGACCTGATATTCTTCCCCAGTTTGAAGTTAACGGCTCCAACGGTCTCAAATTCAGCTTCTATATGATGCCTGCAAAATAAATCTATAATAACGCTAAAAGAGCTTGCAAAGGTTTTTGATAACCAATGCAAGCTCCTTTAATTTTTAATGAACAATAAAAAGAGGGATTGAATAATCCCTCTTTTTTCATATCTTATTTTGTGCCGAATATTCTGTCGCCAGCGTCACCAAGACCGGGAACAATATATCCGTGATCATTAAGATGGCTGTCAAGCGAACCGATATAAATATCAACGTCGGGGTGAGCTTCCGTGAGTGCCTTAACGCCCTCGGGAGCTGCAATGATACACATAAACTTGATGTTCATAGGATTACGCAGCTTAATCTGAGTGATAGCATCAATCGCAGAGCCGCCCGTTGCAAGCATAGGGTCAAGAACAATAACCTCTCTGTGCTCAATATCAGCGGGTAATTTGCAATAATACTCAACAGGCTTGAGCGTTTCAGGGTCTCTGTAAAGACCGATATGACCGATTCTGGCGGACGGGACAAGAGAAATAACACCGTCAACCATACCGAGACCTGCTCGAAGAATAGGAACAAAAGCAAGCTTTTTGCCGGCAAGAACCTTTGTTTTTGCTGTGCAGATAGGAGTTTTTGTTTCAATTTCTTTTAAAGGTAAATCTCTTGTAGCTTCATAACACATAAGAGTTGCTATTTCGCTCACAAGTGTGCGAAATTCCTTTGACGGTGTTTCCTCACTCCTTAAAATGCTCAGCTTATGCTGAATAAGAGGATGATCAGTAACAATTACCTTTGCCATAATTTAACCTCCGTTAATCAGAATCTTTCTTCAAGGTCAGTAACCTGTGCAATCCTTCTTAAATGTCGTTCTTCACCGCTGAATTCTGTGTCAAGAAAAACGTCAACAAGCTCAATTGCCTTTGCGACATCCACAACTCTGCCGCCAAGGCAAAGTATATTTGCGTTATTATGGAGCCTTGTCATTTCTGCAGAGAACTTATCTGAGCAGCAGCAAGCTCTGATGCCCTTAACTTTATTTGCTGCAATTGAAATACCAACGCCCGTGCCGCAGAAAAGCAGACCGAGTGTGCATTCACCGCTTGTTACAGCCTTTGCTGTTTTTTCTGCATAAACGGCATAATCGGCAGAATCAGACGTGTAAGTTCCGTAATCCTTATATTCAATCTTTCTTTCATCAAGATGCATCTTGATTGCATTTTTTAATTCAAGACCTGCGTGGTCACATCCGAGAGCTATCATAAAATTCATTCTCCTTTTTTAATTTAAGTTCACGTTCAGCCTGAGGTAAACGAAGATATACGGGTGCAAGCAAAGCGGAATCGCGAAAAATCACGGGATTATTGCACGCAGTCAACGCAGCGCCGTATGCCCTTTGATAACGCCTGAAATATGAAGCAATTTTAACGTTCGGAACAACGTCTTTCATTGTTTTATAACAGATTTCAGCACCGTCTCCGGCAAGGATAATATGCTTGTCCGTAATTTTCTTCAATTCTTCAGTCAGTTCTGAAATTGCAACGGCATAATCATCACAAATACGGGTAACGGTTCCGTTTTCAGCTCTGAAAAGAGCTGCATAAACTTGGTTGCATCTTGCATCCATAGCAGCACAGATAACAGCATTTTCATCAATAAAATTATATGCTGTTGCTTCAAGTGTTGAAACACCAGCGCAAGGTTTGCCGGATGTAAGTGCAAGTCCCTTAATCGCCGCAACACCGATTCTGATGCCGGTAAATGAACCGGGGCCTGCGTTAACGCAAAATGCATCAATTTCGTTTATGTTCATATCAGCTTGCTTCAAAGCGTTATCAACCATCGGCATTAATGTTCTGCTGTGTGTGAGCCCTGCATTAACAAAGCATTCACTCAAAAGAGTTTCACCGTCGGTAACAGCTACGCTTGCAGTTTTTGCTGACGTATCAATTGAGAGTATTTTCAATATTTTCAACTCCGCTGACTTCAATTATTCTTTCATTTTCATCATCTGATTTATTAATGGTTATTCTGACACAGTCATCAGGCAAAACAGCTTCAATGTTTTCGCTCCACTCAATAATAAGCGAAGCACCCAGGTCAAGATAATCAAAATAACCTGTTGAATAAAGGTCGTCCCAAGTTGATATACGGTACATATCAAAATGATATAATTTATTCTCTTTACCCCTATATTCATGAACAAGAGCAAATGTAGGGCTACTGACACACCTTTCGTCAATTCCGAGTCCTGCAGCAAGACCGTGAGTAAATGCAGTTTTACCCATCCCCATCGGTCCGAAATAAGCAACAACAGTACCCTTGCTCAGCTTGCCATCGAGTTTTTTGCCGAGTTCAACAGTATCTTTGACACTTTTGCTGTAAAATA
>JAZNDY010000315.1:0-6856 GCA_045588295.1 Acutalibacteraceae bacterium | reverse complement strand
TCCTTGCAGAGCCGACGGGCAGAAGCTTGCCGATATTAACGCCGAAGGCCTCGGCATAAAACGGAGCAACCGCCTTAGATGAGCATACAACGTATGTAAGTTTTTGGGAGCATTTCTTTTCACGCTCACGCACGTCGGCCGTCACGGGGGCGGAAAGACCGAATTTTTTGAATGCGCCCTCTGCGTGCCAGAGCTGGGTGATGACCGCATTCTTGCTGAATTTCAGCGAAGCCATCGGCATAAAGTTATCGTTTAAGAAAACGTATTTTGACGTGGCAAGGCGGTAAGCACCCAAAGTAAAAAATCCCGCCGCTTTAAGGCAGGATTTTATTAATGAGCCGATTGACGAGGAATCAAGCTTCAAATCCTGCGTTGTGATGCTTACCGTGCGGTAGCCGCCTTTTGCTTCAAAATATCTGCGCATAACGGAGAGAGAATCGCCGCTGCCGCCGTTATGGGGAGCAACGAAAGCAACTTTGTTTTTATTAAGCGGAAATATGCGGCTGATATTAAAAAACAAGGCATAGAGCGAATAAAAAAGCTTTTTCAATTCAATTCCTCATTTGTGAAATTATCTTATTTTAAGAAGCACCTTTGCGCCGAGGTTGATAAACGGCGAGGGGAAGATGCGGAATTTGCGGCCTTTTTTGAGCAGAGCCATAACCTTGAAGCGGCGGACGTCCTCAATGGGATTTTTGCCTGATTCCTTGATAACGAGCACGCCTTTTGCCGCCTTTTTGGCTGCCGAAGCAAAGCCTTTTTCGGGCAAAACAACAATGTTTTCGTAATCAAAGCCGAGGTTATCGGTTGTTATCAGCTCAAAATGCGGCATTGACTGCGCATAGAGCGAATTCACAAATTCCTTGGTGGGGTTTTTGGCTATAACCGTGATATAAGGGTTTTCAGCCATCTGCTTTTTGGAGAGCATAATGCCGTTAAGGTGCTTTTGCGTGGGCTCCATTATCTTGAGAGCTTCAGGTGTCATTTTTGCTTCAAGACCCTCAAAACGCTCTTTCATAAGAGCCATTGTTTTTTCATCCGCGCTCCAGATGAGGGGATAAAACTGCAGCACAAAAGCGGAATACGCCTTGCGGTAAAGCTCCTGCAGATAGCCTTCTTTATCTTCGCAGGTGCAATCAGGGCGGTCAAAGGCTTTCCGGGCAGCGTCGGCAACAATGCCGATGCAGTCAAACATATCCTCAACCAGGTTATAGTTGATGGTCTGGGTAACTGAAAAGCCTTCTTTGGGTTTGCGGCGGCGGTAATACATTGTTGCATTCTCAACGCCGATGAGCTTTGCACCCTGATAGAAAATCTGCATACAGAAAGCGCCGTCCTCCGCATAGCGCTTGAGGGGGAAGGTAACGCCGCTTGCCTTAAGAAAATCTGAGCGGTAGCATTTGTTGCTGACCATAAAATTCCAGATAATCAGGCGGTCAAACACGTCGATATTCTTTTTTGTTGCAAGCTCGCAAGCCTGCGGATGCAGTTTTTTGCCGCCGTAGCCGAAATATTCGGCTCTGCAGATGGCAACGTCTGCGCCGCTTGATTCAAGCGCATTGTAAAGCTGCTCAAGCGCATCGTCACTCATAAGGTCATCGCTGTCTGCAAACATTGTGTATTTGCCTTCAACGTAGTTAAGACCGTTGTTTCTTGCGGCGGCAACGCCTGCATTCTTTTGGTCAACGCAAAGAATGTTGCTGTTTTTTGCCGCATAATCCGCAATAATATCGGCTGTGGAATCCGTTGAGCCGTCATTGATGATGATGAGCTGAATATCCTTAAGGGTCTGGCCAAGAAGATTATCAAGCGTTTCAGCAAGCAAAACCTCGCTGTTATAACACGGGATAATCAGTGAAATTTTGTATTTATAATCCATATTACTTTTCCCACTTCAAAACGGTTTTGCCGAAGTTGCGGCTGATATCCTGCTGAAAAGCAGAGTGAATATCGGGTATTGTTCTGATTTCAACAACACCTGCGATAAGGTTTTCAAGATATTGCGCAATTCTGGGGTTTGCCTTGAGCAAATCCATTGTGCTCTGAAAATCAGCAACGCCGCTTCTGCTTGAGCCGAAGAGGGTAAGACCTCTTTCAAGCACCATTCTTGTGTTGATGCCGACGGGGCTTTCGCTCACGCCCATCAGACCGATGCAGCCTTCAGGGTTAATCATATCAATAATCTGAGCGATTGCGTAGCGTGAAGCTTCGCCGCCGACTGCCTCAAAAGCGTGGTCAACGCGCAGGTTAGCGGGCACGTGGTCAACGTGATAAACGCCGTCAGCAAAAGCAAAATAATTAAGCTTTTCCCACACTGTGCCGAAGATATAGAGCTTTGCGTCCGGATAAAGAGCTTTTAAAACGAGGGCGGTGATATATCCAACGTTGCCGTCACCCCACACGCCGATTGCGTTTTTTCTGGAATGCGAAAACTTTTCAAACCTGTTGACTGCGTGCACGGCAACGCTGATAAGCTCGCTGAAGGAAGCAACCTTGAGGTCAACGCCCTCAGGCACACGCACAAGCCTGTCAGCCGGCATATCAATGTAATCGCGCAAAAAGCCGTCATATCCGCTGGAGCAGAAGTGGCTGCTCAGACGGTAGTTTTCAGCAATAACGTCGTCTTCTTCTGTGGGCATATTGGGCACGGGCACAACGTATTCGCCAACCTTATAATTGCCCGTGGGGTCATAAACAACCTTTGCAACGCATTCGTGAATAAGAGCCATAGGCAGCTTTGCTTTGAGCGCTTCACGGCTGCGTTTGCCCAGATAATATCTCTGGTCAGCCTTGCAGACTGAAAGATAAACGGGGCGCAGAATAACGCTGTTTTTTAAATCCGGCTCTGTGCAGGCAATGTCAATAAGACCGGGTGCAACGAGCCTGTAAACTGAATTAATCATCTGAATCCTTGCCTTTCAAAAGGGTTTTAGCAACCTTTAAGTCATAGGGATAAGTGATTTTGATGTTATAAACCTCACCTGCAACCATATAAACGGGTTTGTTTTTGATTGAGAAAATCTTGCAGGCATCGGTGAGAATTGCCTTTTCGTCCTCTGTGAGAGAAGCAAGCACTCTTTCAAGCTCCTTGAGGCGGAAAGACTGGGGAGTCTGACCCTGAAACATCTTGTTGCGCTCGGGGATTGAGCTTATCATCTTGCCGTCATCGCTGGCAACGATTGTGTCTGTGGCGGGAATAACCGTGTCACAGGCGCCGTATTCGATTGCAGCGTCAACGTTTTCGCTGATGATTCTGTGAGTGAGGAAGGGTCTGACTGCATCGTGTGTAACAAGCACTGTCTGCTCGTCGGTTTCATAATTTTTTTCAATATAATCTATGGCTGCCTCAAGCGTGCCGTTGCGTGTTGCGCCGCCTGCAATAACGGTTACCTTTTTGCCTGCAGGCAGGTGTTTTTCAACAAGGTCTTTGGTGTGTGCAACCCAGGCCTTGGGGCAGAGAACAAGAATTTCGTCAATGCGGTCATTGATGAAAAACTTTTCAACCGTGTGGATAATTACGGGCTTGGTGCCAAGCTCAAGATACTGTTTGGGCGTATCGGAATTGCCCATACGGCTGCCGATTCCGCCTGCAAATACTGCTGCAAAAACCATAATAAACCATCCTTTCGGTCAGGTGAATCAATCAAATTATTTTTTGCCTGTCATTTCGTCATAAAGTGCGCAGACTTCTTTGGCGTCGCCCTGCGCAATGATTTTGCCGTGGTCAAGGATAATCGCTCTGTCGCAGATGTTAAGCACCTGGTTGGTGTTATGCGAAACAAAAAGAACGGTTATGCCCTTATCAAACATTGAGCGGATTTTGGCTTCGCTCTTTGCTCTGAACTTTGCATCGCCGACGGAGAGAACTTCGTCAAGAATAAGAATCTGCGGCTCAACAGCGGTTGCAATTGCAAAGCCGAGCCTTGCGCGCATACCTGATGAATAGTTTTTAACGGGGGATTCGATGAATTCGCCAAGTTCGGAGAAAGCAACAATCTCATCATATTTGGACTGGATGAACTTTCTGGAATAACCCATTGTTGCGCCGTAGAGAAAGATGTTTTCTCTGCCTGAATAGTTAAGGTCAAAGCCTGCGCCAAGCTCAAGCATGGGGGCGATGATTCCGTGGGATTCAACGCTGCCTTTGGTGGGCTTGATAACGCCTGCGATTGTTTTGAGCAGGGTGGATTTGCCTGCGCCGTTAAAGCCGAGCACGCCGACTCTTTCACCCTTCTGAACGGTGAAGGAAACGTCCTGAAGCGCCCAAAATTCGTTATAATGGAGCTTGTTTGTTACAAGCTTGATAAGATATTCTTTGATGTTATCAACTTTTTCTTTGTTCATATTGAATAGAACACTGACGTTGTCAACAACAATTGCCGGTTGGTTACTCATAACAAGCTCCTTTCTTAAATGTGAAGAATAAATTTATCCTGCTTCTTATAGAAAATAAGGAAGCCGATAAAGAAAATTGCAACGCTGAAGCCGAGCGCATACAGGAAATGGCTCATTGTGAACATTCTGCCGTAAAGCACACAGCAGCGGAACATTTCTGTTATTGAATAAAGCGGATTTGCTTTGATTGCAAGGTGAACGATTTTGTTTGCGCCGAGCTGATCTGCGTGGAAGAAGATGGGTGTCATATAGAACAGCAGCATACAGAAAACTTCATAGATATATTCAATATCCTTGAAGAACACCGAGAGTGTTGAGAGAATCATACCCACGCCGATTGCGAGAATGAGCAGAATAAGAATCGGGACGGGGGAGAGGAACACATAAGGTGTGATGTTAGGCTGTTTGTCGGTGAAGAAAAAGAAATAGATGATAAAGCAGACAAGAACAAGCAGCGAAATAACAAAGGTTATGAAGTTTGCGAGCACGTTTGAAAGGGGATAAATGTATTTGGGCACATAAACCTTTTTGATAACCGACGCGCTGTTTGTGATTGAACGCATTGCGCGCTTGGTTGACTGCGTGAAGAATTCATAAATCAGTCTGCCGCAGAGCAGATAAACGGGGTAACAGGTGGTATAGCTTCTGTCAGAACCGAAGATGCCGCCGAAAACCGCAACAAGCACAAGTGTTGTGAGCAGAGGCTGCAAAAAGGTCCAGAAAACGCCGAGAACGGAGTTTCTGTATTGCAGCTTTATGTTTTTGCGAACGATTTCATAAAGCAGAAATCTGTATTTGCGAAAATTCTTGAAATATTTCATTGAAAATTACTTCCGTTTCCGCCTTTGCTTATTTTTTGAAGCACCATTTAGAGAAATATTTGACCATTGATGTTGCGTGAATAAGCTTCAGCTTGTAATTTCTTTTTGAGCCGCGGCCCCATTCGTGGTAAACCGTAACACCCGGGTGGTGAACGATTTTGCTCACGCGGTTAACCTCGCGCGAGAGGTCGCAATCTTCAAAATACATAAAATAGCGTTTGTCAAAGCCGCCGAGCTTTTTGAAAAGCTCTGTGCGGATAAACATAAAACAGCCTGTTGCGTTTTCAATTGCAAAGGGCTTGGAATAATCCTCGTCAAGCATTGCGTATTCCCTGAGCGTTGCATCCGGTTCGTCACTTTTTCTGAAGTGGCTTGCGAAAAGATAACGCATACAGGGCTTCTTTTTGCCGAGAACCTGAATTCTGCCGTCAGGGAACTTGATTTGGGGAGAAACAAGACCGATATCGGCATTTTCGTCAAGATAGGCGGCAAGCTGAGAGATTGCGTCATCACGCAGACAGATGTCAGGGTTGATGATGACGTGGTAATCTGAATCCAGCCTGTCCATTATCAGGTTATGGCCTGCACCGAAGCCGATGTTGCCGCCGCTTCGGATAACTGTTGCCTGAGGATAGTTCTTTTCTATATGTTCCGGAGTTCCGTCGGTTGAGCCGTTATCGACTATGTAAAGGCGGAAATCCGCGGCTGTGTGTTCAAGCAGTGAGCTTACGGCATTGTCGATGGTGGACATATTGTTGTAAGTCACGATACAGCCGGTAATTTTTTTATTCATATTCAGTTCCTTTCCAAGGCACATTTTGGAAATTCGGAATTCGCAATTCGGAATTCGCGATTGTTATTAATCGCTTTGCCGCGCATATTCAGCGCTTCTTCAACAGCGCAGAGAGCATATTGACGCGCCAGCTGATTTTTTGCATAGCCGTTGTTTTGTTGCCCGTAACGTTTTCACCGTGCCTGCGCCAGAGGATAAGCGGTTTTTCAATAAGCACAGTTTTGCGCTTGTGTTTGAGAGCAACCAGGGCAATCCACCAGTCGTGCATTGCAATGCCGTTGGGGAAAGGCATTGTTTCAAGCATCAGATCCCTTGTGAACGCCATACAGCAACCCACAAAGGTGTTTTTGAGCAGGTTTTTGCTCAGCGAGGTGTTTGCACCGTGAACGGAAAAGCAGGATGGGTTTGTGACGTTGAGCTCGGCATCGGTTATTGAAGCATCGTGCATAACGAGTTTTGCACCGTTTTCGATTTCTTTCATAACCGTCTGCACCTTGTCGGGCAGCCACACGTCGTCCTGGTCACACAGGAAGATAACGTCGCCGCTGCAGGCGTTGAGCGCTGTTTCAAAGTTTGCAACAACGCCCTTGCCCTTGCCTTCAAGGTATTTTACTCTGCCGTCTTTAGCGGCAAAGCTTTCAACAACCGCTCTTGTTTCACCTTTGGGGTAATCGTCTGAAACAATCAGCTCGTCACCGTTGCCGAGCTGAGAGAGGATGGATTCAATCTGCCCGGCAATATATTTTTCGCCTTTATAGGCGGCTAATGCAACGGAAATATTCATATTGATTAATAACGCTTTGCGCCTGCGGGGATGCGCCTGTCAACCATAAGAAGGTTAAGCTTG
>JAZNDY010000314.1:0-2264 GCA_045588295.1 Acutalibacteraceae bacterium | reverse complement strand
TAACGCTTTTCTTTGTTATTATAATCAACAGGCAAACCTCTGCCGTAATCCTGCACTTCAATTGAATGGTCAGCATAACGGGTTACAATGATTTTATCGCCAAAACCTTCTCGTGCCTCGTCAATGGAGTTTGAGATAATTTCAAAAGCAGCGTGCTGGCAACCGTCAAGACCGTCAGAGCCAAAGATAACCGCAGGTCTTTTGCGGACCTTATCAGGGCCTTTTAATAGGGTCATACTTTCATTATTATACTCGGGTTTTTTAGCCATTCGGCAAATCCTCCCTGAAAACCAAATTTTTACAAATAACATTATACCACATATTGATACAATGTCAAGTTTACTGCACAAGTTATTGTAAAGAAAAAAGCATCGGATTTTATCACCGATGCTTGTTTTTAATCATATTTTAAGCAAATACCGACTTCTTTTTACCGTTTTTATTGACAGGGTGCTCCTTGATTCTGACAATATAATCAATATTAACGCTTTCATTTCCGTCTTTAGTTTTAACGGTAATCCAATTGTCGTTAAGGCTTGCAACGTTACCTTTGATAATTGAGCTTGAATTTGAGAGATAAATTAAGCAATCCTTGCCGATATATTGTTTGATAATCTCGTTCATACGGTTATTACCTCGTCTGTTTTTCTTGCGTTTGATAATTCTGTGAATATTCTGCCGTTTTGCTTCAACAGCAATAATCAGCAAAACCAACAATATAATGAAATATGTTGAAAAAGCAGAACTCAAAGTATAACACCGCCCTTACGTTCCATGCGGAGATAAGAGCCTGCAGGAATTTCAACGGGGCATTCAAAACTGAGTTTCATCATCGGGTGAGGTGCATTATCAACAACCTCACCTTCTGCATTTTTAAGAGATTTAACGGTTACCTTAATCGGTTCAATACCTTTAATCATAACTTCAAGCTCATCGCCTTCAAAAAAACGGTTGCGCTGTGAAGCATAAAGAACACCGTCTTTCCAGTCTTCCGCAATAGCCGCAACGTCAAATTCCCTGATGTAACCGCCTCTGTAAAAAATCTGCGCATCATCCATAGGCGTTGAATAATAGAAACCTGTGCAATACTGACGGTTGCTGGCTCTCCTGAGTTCCTCAACAACCCATTCATCAGGTTTATAAAGAGGGTCAAAGCCTGATTTTTCATAGCCGTCAATAGCGCATCTGTAAGCGTTAACGGCAACGGCAGTGTAATATGCCGACTTTGCTCTGCCCTCAATTTTAAAGCTGCTGATACCTGCCTGAGCAAGCTCTGCAACGTGTTCAATAAGGCACATATCCCTTGAGTTCATTATGTAAGTGCCCGTTTCATCCTGTTCAACGGGAAAATATTCTCCGGGGCGCTTCTCTTCAAGCAAAGCATAACGCCATCTGCAAGGCTGAGCGCAATCGCCTCTGTTTGAATCTCTGCCTGTCATATAATTTGAAAGCAAACATCTGCCGGAAAACGAAACGCACATTGCACCGTGAACAAAGCTTTCAATTTCAAGCTCTTTGGGTGTTTTTGCGCGAATTTCAGCTATTTCTTCCAGTGAAATTTCTCTTGCCGTAACAATGCGCTTCGCACCCATATCATAAAAAGCGTTTGCAGCAGCATAGTTGGTTATACCTGCTTGTGTGGATATATGCACGTCAACGTCAGGTGCATATTTTTTAATAATGCCGAGCACACCGATATCAGTCACAATAAAAGCATCCACCCCGCTTGCCTTTGCATATTCAACAAAGGCAGGCAGAGAATCAAGCTCATTGTTTCTGGGCACGGTGTTACAGGTCAAATAAACTTTAACACCGTTTTTATGTGCAAGGTCACACGCTCTCTTTAAATCATCGCCGCCGAAACTTGCCGCAGCAGTGCGCATTCCAAACCTGTCGGAACCAAGATAAACGGCATCAGCACCGTATTCAATTGCAGCGCCAAGCCTTTCAAAATCACCTGCCGGTGCAAGAAGCTCGGGTTTGAGAAAATTATTCATAAAATATTACTCCGCACTGTACTGTTCATTAACGGATAAAACAATATTACCGTTTTCTTCGTGTTCATCAAAGGTTTTTGCTATATAAACCGTTCCTCTGACGTCATGACGGAAATAGAAATAATCGTCATAATGGTCGTCAGGATATAAAGCGGCTTCAATTGCATCTTCACCGGGGTTACAAATCGGTCCGGGAGGGAAACCTGTTATGCTGTAAGTGTCATATTTTGCTGCATAATTGTTTCGTTCGCCAAAATTTATAACCTG
>JAZNDY010000313.1:0-2738 GCA_045588295.1 Acutalibacteraceae bacterium | reverse complement strand
TTGCTGCTGTCCGTGAAAACAGTGTAGGACGGGATGCCCTCATCCCGCCGCTTTAATCATTATGCAACACCTGCGGCGGCTTGTGGGCAAGCCGCCCTACGTTTTTCGTTCCGCCGGCGGTGGGTGTTAAATTGAACAAGCATTCAAAAAACGCCCTTACAGTGCTGTTTTTATATTCTGCAAACTTTGCGGCTTCTTCTTTCAACCCTCAGGCGCTATGCGCCAGCTCCCTTGAAAGGGAGCACAAAAGGTTAGTTTGATTATAACCGCAAACCGATTTTGGCAACGTAGGGGCGGCGATTCGCTGTCCGTAAAAACCAGCAAACCAACGTCAACAGTAACCTCCTTTTGAAAGCAGGTGGATTTTGGCGCAGTCAAAAGACGGAGGGTTGCAAAAAACACAAAGCAGGTAACCTTTTAGGCTACCTGCTGTATTTATATTTTCCGTTTCTTTTGTTCTTCGCTCCGCACGGAGATGAAGAAGACGTCTTCTTCCGACGCGAGGCGTATACGATACGCCGAGGAGGAAAAAACGGCTAAAAAGAAACATAACCCCAATTACATTTAACAAACAAATAAAAAAGCCTGCAAAGGCTATCAAACCTTTGCAAGCTATCTTTATTTTCCGTTTCTTTTGTTCTTCGCTCCGTGGCGATTACTTAAGATCGCCGCCAACTGAGCCGTCCCAGGTATCAACCTTGGTTGCCTTCATTTCTTCTTCGTCAAACCAACGGGTTGTAACAGCCTTTGTTTCTGTGTAGAAACGGAAGCCGTCCTTGCCGAGGCAGTGAAGATCGCCAAAGAATGACTGCTTGTGGCCTGTGAAGGGGAACACGCCGACGGGAACGGGAATACCAACGTTAACGCCAACCATACCGCCGTCTGTTCTCTTTGCAAATTCTCTTGCATAGTAACCGCTCTGTGTGAAGATAACGGAACCGTTTGCAAAGGGATTTGCGTTCATAACTGCAAGACCTTCTTCAAAGTCCTTGACTCTCTTAACGCAGAGAACGGGGCCAAAGATTTCTCTCTGACCGACTGTCATATCTTCCGTAACGTGGTCAAAGATTGTGGGGCCAACGTAGAAGCCGTTTTCATAGCCGGGCACAACGGGGTTTCTGCCGTCAAGAAGAAGTTCTGCGCCTTCTTCAACGCCCTTTTCAATCCACTTATAGATGGACTGTCTGTGAGCTTCCGTAACAACGGGGCCGAGGGTTGATTCCTTATCATATGCAGGGCCGAGCTTAAGCTCTTTTGCAAACTTAACAAGATAACCTACAAGCTCGTCTGCAATGCTTTCCTGAGCAACGATAACGGGCAGAGCCATGCAACGCTCGCCTGCGCAGCCGAATGAGGAGTTGATGATGCCTCTTGCGCTTCTCTCAAGAGCGGCATCTTCAAGAACAAGTGCGTGGTTCTTTGCTTCGCAAAGAGCCTGAACACGCTTGCCGTTTGCGGCAGCTCTTGAATAAATGTGCAGACCAACGCTTGTTGAGCCAACAAAGGTGATGCCCTTAACGTCAGGATGGTCAAGGAAAATTTCTGCTTCATTTCTGGAGCAGGTAACAATATTGATAACGCCGTCAGGCAGACCTGCTTCCTGCCAGAGCTCTGCAATTCTCATGCAGGTCATGGGAGTCATTGAAGCGGCTTTGAGAACGATGGTGTTACCGCAAGCGATGCAAACGGGAGCCATCCAGCCCATGGGAATCATACCGGGGAAGTTAAAGGGAACAATGCCTGCAAAAACGCCGACGGGTTCTTTATAAAGAGTGGTGTCATAACCCATCGAGGTGTCACGCAGAGCTTCGCCCATAATGAGTGAGGGTGCAGAAAGAGCAAGTTCAACAGGCTCTTTAACCTTGAGGATATCGCCCTTTGCTTCGCTCCATACTTTGCCGTGCTCTCTTGCGCAGATTTCTGTGAGTTCGTCCATATGAGCATCAAGAAGCTCGCGGAATTTATAGATAACCTGAACACGCTTCATAACGGGTGTGTCAGACCAGCTCTTGAAAGCCTCTTTTGCGCAGGCAACGGCATAATCAACCTCTTCCTTTGTGCAACAGGGAGTCTGGGCAATAACCTCACCCGTGCTGGGGTTGAAAACGTCCATATACTTTTCGCAGGTTGAATCAATCCATTTGCCGCCTGCAAAATACTTTAACTTTTTAACTGCCATTGGCATCACTCCAATTCATAATTTTACATAATACATTTTATTACTTTTTTTCACTAATGTCAATGCACATAAAAGGCAAAATGTATATTGTTTTGCATTCAGGTAAAAATATATCTGAAAAACCTGTTGATTTGCATTCGGGCATTCAAACAACGCACCTGTGTTGATGCATTTTATATTCTGCCGATATTTCAGCTTTCTTGCAGCCCTCGTCACTCCGTGACAGCTCACTTGAAAGGGAGCCCAAAATTTTGGTTTGATTATAACCGCAAGCTGATTTCACACCGTTAATTAATCTGTATAAGGAGCTGATATTATGCCCATCTCCAAAAAAGAATACGGCGATATGGCAAAAAAAGCGTCGCCGCCAAGCAAAAAGCTCAAAAACGCGCTGTGTGCCTTTGCCGTGGGCGGTCTTGTGTGCACCCTCGGCGAGGGCGTTTCCATCTTCTGCGAGCGCATCGGAATGAATGCTGACGACGTGAGGCTGGTTGTGCCCGTTTCGCTGATTGTGCTTGCGGCAACGCTGACGGCACTTGGCGTTTTTGACGATATCGCA
>JAZNDY010000312.1:0-2279 GCA_045588295.1 Acutalibacteraceae bacterium | reverse complement strand
TATTTAATATATATAAATAAAATTAAGGCGGTGCCGATATGCATAAAATTCTTGTTGCCGATGACGAAGCTCTCATCAGACGTCTTGTGTGTGACTTTCTTCGCAAATCAGGCTATGAAACACTGGAAGCCGTTAACGGCGCGGATGCCATTGAGCAATTTAAAAACAACAAAGAAATCAGCCTTGTTGTTTGTGACATAATGATGCCTGAAGCAGACGGCTGGGAGGTTTGCAAAAAAATCAGAGAAACCAGCACAGTGCCCATCCTTATGCTCACTGCTCGCAGCCAGGAATTTGACGAGCTTATGTCTTTTGAATCAGGTGCAGACGATTTTGTTACCAAGCCGTTCAGCCCGACTGTGCTTGTTAAACGCGTTGAAGCTCTGCTTAAAAGAAGCTCTGTTTCACTATCCCCCGAATCAAGCGAAATAATAAACATTGACGAACTTAAAATTGATATCCCTGCCCACAAAATCACGGTTAACGGCAACGTTATTGACCTGACCATCAAAGAATACAGCATTCTGCTCAAGCTCTGTTCAAACCCGGGCAGAATATTCTCAAGAGACACATTGCTTGACGATATCTGGGGTGTTGACTTTGAGGGCGATAACAGAACCGTTGATTCCCACGTTGCAAGGCTCAGAACAAAGCTCGGCAGCTGGGGCGAAACATATCTTAAAACCGTTTATGGCGTCGGCTATAAAATTGAGGTGAACAGAAATTGAAAAAAAGAGAGCCTAAACACAGATTAAGCAAAATCAGACTTAAGCTTTTTGCAACGATTTTTGCCGTTCTTGCGCTCTTCTTTGTTTTTATAACGGTCTTCACCTCGCCTGCACTGTTCCTTGTGCTTTCAAGCCGCACATACAGGCAGTCAACCGAAGCTGCAGAGCAAATCAAAGCCTGCATCCCCGGCTCGGTGAACTATTATTATGACCTTTACGTTATTGCGGTTAATAACAACATTGATTTTGAAATTCTGAACCCTGACGGAACTATTTATTACACCTCGTCAAAGGATTCAATTCACGGAACGTCGCATTTTCCTGCTTCAGGCGCAAACTCATCAAACATAGCTAACACAATACCGAGCGACGAATATGCCTACGCAATGAAGAAAGAGAATTTTGAAATACGCAAACTGATAACGGCAAACGCATCGTATTTTGTTTATAAATCAGAATTTGAATCGGGCGAAAAGCTTTATATCTATTCTTCAGTTGCAGACGTTGAAAACATTGTGGACGTGTCACGCTCTGTTTTTCTGACACTGTTTATGACGCTTTTCATCTTCTTCTCGTTAATTTTTTATCTGCTTGTTGCCAAATTCACCAAACCGCTTGTTGAAATGAACGACATAACAAAAGATATGGCGGCACTCAACTTTGAAAGACGGTGCGGCAACTACGGGCGCGATGAAATCGGTCAGCTCGGCAATAGCATAAACACTCTTTCAGGCACGCTTGATGCAACGCTTATTGACCTTAAGGACAAAAACGAACAGCTTGAAAAAGACATTCAGCGCCGCCATATGCTGGATAACGCACGCAAATCTTTTATCAACAACGTTTCACACGAGCTTAAAACGCCTATCGCCATAATTTCAGGTTATGCCGAAGGTGTTTGCGAGGGCATCAGCAACGACCCTGAAGTTATCAAGGATTACTGCAACATCATCAAGGAAGAAAGCCATAAAATGAATGGTCTTGTTACCGAGTTGCTCGAGCTTTCAAAAATTGAGAGCGGCGCACAAAGCTTTAACCCGGATTATTTCAACCTTGGCGAAAGTGTCAGAAACATCATCAGCCACCTTTCGTTGCAGACAGAGGCAAAAGGAATAACTGTTGAAAACAAAATCCCCGAAGCACTCGCCTGCTATGCAGAAAAAGATAAAATTGAGATTGTTCTGAACAACTATATCATCAACGCCATTGCTCACTGCGCAGGCAAAAAGATAATTGAAATTGCCTGTGAGGACAGAGGCGATTTATTCAGAATAACTGTTTTCAACACAGGTGAACACATTGCCGCAAACGATATTCCGGAGCTGTGGGACAGCTTTTACAGGGCAGATAAATCCCACGCAAGAAGCGAAAACCGCTTCGGTCTCGGTCTTTCAATCGTTAAAGGCATTATGATTAACCATAATTGCCGTTACGGCGTTGATAACGTTGAAAACGGTGTCAGATTCTTATTTGAAATTCCGAAGGATTCAAAATATTATGGCTAAAAAAAGCAAAAAGAAGTTAATATTCAAGCGGTTGGTAACAGTGCTT
>JAZNDY010000311.1:0-3474 GCA_045588295.1 Acutalibacteraceae bacterium | reverse complement strand
CCGCTTGATATCAGAATTGAAGAGGATATGCCTTTTGATGAAATCAGAAACCGTCTTAATTCCGTTATGCCTGAAGGAATAGAGATTGTTGCGGTTGAAGAGCCGAAAAACAAGCCGAATGAAATTGCGGCTGCCGAATATGATATAGAAACAGGATTTCTTTCAGAGGGAGAAGCTGAAGGCTTTGCGGCAGGGGCAACAGCCGTTATTGACGGCGGTGTGCTCAATGCAGAGAAACGAAGCAAGAGGGGAATCAAAACCGTTAACCTTTGTGAAATGGTTCGTTCGTTTGAATGCGTTTCGCAGGGAACAAACGTTAAAATCAAAACCGTTCTTGCAGCAGGCAACAGCGTTAATCTGAACGCAGAGCTGCTGATGAGCGCTCTTTTTGCTGAGTTTGCCGCAGAACCTGAAAAATTTTCCGTCATTAGAACCAAACTGCTTCGCGAAGACCTCAGTGTTTTTGAATAAAACATAAAATATAATAAAAAGCAAAAAAACACTTGCATTATTTCAAAAGCTATGATATCATATTATTCGCATTTGTGCCGTCATTAGTAGCTTCGGCTCACAAAGACGGGGTTTAATGCTTAATAACATTAAAGCGGATGGTCCTCTTGCCGTGTATTCGGTTACGAACGTCTGAAAAAAATCGGAGGAAATTAACAATGGATGCACTCAAATTGATCGCACAGGATTCTCTGAAATCCGAAGTACCTGCCATCGAAATCGGTGATACCATCAAGGTTCACGTTAAGATTCGCGAAGGTGAAAAAGAAAGAATTCAGCTTTTCGAAGGCACAGTTATCGCCCGCAAAGGTTCAGGCGTTTCCGAAACCTTCACAGTTCGCCGCGTAAGCTACGGTGTTGGTGTTGAGAGAGTATTCCCTCTCCATTCCCCCAACGTTGCAAAGGTTGAACTTGTAAGACACGGTCGCGTTCGCAGAAGCAAGCTCTACTACCTCAGAGACAGAGTTGGTAAGGCTGCAAAGGTTAAGGAACAGATCAGATAATGAGCATGAGGGTGTAACAATTTTTGTTGTTACACCTTATTGTTATTTTTAACGGTATATCCGCAGGTTAAAAATCATAAAAAAACCGATAATATAAACGCAAATCAACCGCAAAAAAGGAGGCAGACTTTTGAGGAAAATTGAAGAATTTCGCATAGAGTTTGCTTCAGAACAGGATGAAATAGCTCCTGCAGGGTCGTTTGTCAAGGCGGTTTATGACGTTACGAGTTCTTTTAAAGGTGCAGTGATTACGGCGTTTATAATATTTGCTCTGGCTTTCAGGGTGGTCGGCGTTGAGGGTGACTCGATGAAACCCACACTTCAGTCAGGTGACTGGCTTGCTGTTCGCAGCGTTTCGCTCAGTGGCTACAAAGCGGGCGATATTGTTGTTGTGACACAGCCGTGGGAGCGCAACGTGCCCATAATCAAAAGAGTTATTGCCGTTGGCGGCGACACGGTTGATATCAATTTTCACACCCATCAGGTAATTGTGAACGGTGAGGTTATTGACGAACCTTATATTGCAGAGCCTACGGTGCTCAGATATGACGTTGAGTTTCCGCTTTTGGTGGAAGAAGGCAAGCTGTTTGTTATGGGCGACAACCGTAACAAATCGATTGACAGCCGCTCAAGCGCAATAGGTCTTGTTGATGAGCGTTACGTTCTCGGCAAGGCGGTTACAAGAATTATCCCTGTCGGTGAGAGCAAGATTTATTAAGGAGTGAAGGATATGAGTAATAAAAAACAAAAATCATCATTAACATCAATGGTGTTTGACGTTGTTTCAATTCTGGCAACTGCCGTTGTTGCCGTGGGTTTGTGCTTTGTATGCTTTTTCAGAACAATTCAGGTCAGCGGCGAATCAATGCTTCCCACTCTTCAGCCTGATGAGCAGATAATCCTTCAGTCAATTTATACCAAACCGCAGAACGGTGACGTTGTTGTTACCGCCCAGCCTAACCCTTCACCCTGGATTGAAGACGTTCTTGTTAAAAGAGTTATCGCAACAGAGGGTCAGACGGTGAAGCTTGAAAGAAACGCTGACGGATATACATTTTCAGTTTACGTTGATGACGTTAAGCTTGATGAGCCTTACATAAACGAACCCATGTTCAGAACTCTTGACTATTGGAAGCCTGTAACGGTGCCCGAGGGTTACGTTTACGTTATGGGTGACAACCGCAACAATTCTTCAGACAGCCGCGACGATGATATCGGTATGATCAGAGAAGAATATATTATGGGCAAGGTTGTTTTCAGTGTTTCTGCACGCCACGCCGTGAAATGATGAGGTTATCCGATGAATGAAAATATGACGGTGCAATGGTTTCCCGGCCATATGGCCAAAACCAGACGCCTTATAAAAGAAAATCTTAACGCGGTTGATGCTGTTTGTGAGCTTGTTGACGCAAGAATACCTGAAAGCAGCCGCAACCCCGAGCTCGACGAGATTATCGGCTCAAAGCCGCGAATAGTTTTGCTTAATAAATGTGACCTTGCGGACGAAAACGCAACGGCACGTAAAATAAAAGAGCTTTCCGCAAAAGGCATAACTGCTCTGCCTGTTGATTGCAGAAGCGGTAAGGGGCTTGATAAATTCCAGCCTGCCGTCAGGGAGGTTCTTAAAGAAAAAATTCAGGCAAACGTTGACAGAGGAATGGCAGGTAAGCATCTGCGTATTATGGTTGTGGGTATTCCCAACACGGGCAAGTCATCCTTTATTAACCGAATGGCAGGCAAAAACCGCGCCGAGGTTGCGGACAAGCCCGGTGTAACCCGAAGCAACAGATGGTTTTTTATTGGCTCGGGTATAGAGCTGCTTGACACACCCGGTGTTCTCTGGCCAAAATTTGAGGACCCGGAGGTAGGCTTTAAACTTGCTTTTATCGGCTCGGTCAAAGACCAGATACTTGATATTCAGGAGATTGCGGTCAGATTGCTCGTTATTCTTCAAAAAAACTATGCAGACAGATTAAGAGAAAGATATAAAATTGAGGGTTTTGAAGAGCTTGAACCCTATGAGCTTCTTGAACTTATTGCACAGAAGCGAGGTATGTTGCTCAGAAAAGGTGAATATGACACCGAGAGAGCGGCAGTTATGCTTCTTGATGAATACAGAAGCGGCAAGCTCGGCAGAATAACTCTTGACTGATTGTGGAGCTGATATAATGAGAAAAATACTTTCTGTTTTTTTGGCAATCATTTTATTTTTTGACGTTGTTGCGATTTCAGCAATTTTTCTTGTTGAAAAAAGTGACCCTACAAACGAAAACGGCGTGTTTGACTTTATAAAAGATAAGGAAGAAAGCACCAAGGCGAACAGCGGGGCAGAAAAAGAAGAGCCTGCAGCCGAGGTCTTCACAAGGGTCAGCTTTGTTGCCGTGGGTGATAACCTTATTCACGATGCCGTTTATGAGCAGGCGGCGGCAAGAGCAGGCGGCGACGGCTATGATTTTGAAGA
>JAZNDY010000310.1:0-3643 GCA_045588295.1 Acutalibacteraceae bacterium | reverse complement strand
TATGCTGAAATCCAAGCTTATGGAGATCAAGGAGCGCGAGCATCTGGAGCGCATCGAAGATATCAAGGGTGAGCAGAAGCTCATCGAATGGGGCAGCCAGATCCGTTCCTATGTTTTCATGCCCTATACCCTTGCAAAAGACCACAGAACAGGCTATGAAGCAGGCAATATCAACGCTGTTATGGACGGCGATATTGACGGCTTCATCAATGCCTATCTCAAAATGGAGTCATTGAAAAAGTAATATAATCTTTCAATATTCAAAGGCAAGGAGGCGGAGAGATGGAGATTATCGATATCACCAGAAGATATTTCAGCACTGAGGTTTATCCCGGTGATCCTAAGCCTGAAGCGGAGCAGATTGCTGAAATCGGCAAGGATTCCGAGTGCAACCTTTCTGTTGTTCACGCCTGTGTGCACACAGGCACGCACGCTGATGCGCCTCTTCACTTTTTGCCCAACGGTATTCCGATTGACGAGATGGATCTTGGTGCCTATATCGGCCCTTGCACGGTTATTCAGGTGCCCGGCGGAGTTATAACGGGCGATTACGTTGACCGTAATTTTCCCAAAAACTGCAAACGTCTTCTCATAAAAGGCGGCGGCAGGGCATTCTTTATGGATTCCTCTGCGCAGGAGGTTGCAGACAGAGGGTTGCTGCTTATCGGCACGGATTCGCTGTCAGTGGGCAGCAAGGGCAATCAGATTGGTCCGCACAGAGCTTTTCTGGGTGAGGGGGTTGCAATTCTGGAGGGTCTTGACCTTACAAGAGTTGAACCCGGCGAATATTTTCTGTTTGCGCCGCCCGTGCCCTATGACGGACTTGACGGCGCTCCCGTCAGAGCCGTTCTGATTTCGGATTACATTTTCTGGTCTAAAAAATAACAGATTACATCTGCAACACGAGGTGTAAAATGAAACGATTTTTTGATTTCACGGTGAGCCTGATTCTTATTATAGCGTTGCTTCCCGTGTTTTTGATTCTTGCGCTGATAGTGCTTATCGATTCAGGTGCTCCCGTTATCTTTAAGCAATACCGCGTGGGCAAGGATAACAAGCTTTTCTATATCTATAAATTCCGCACAATGAAGGTCAACACACGCAACACTTCAACGGAAGACCTTAAGGAAGCGGAATCGGTTATAACAAAAAGCGGACGAATTCTGCGCAAAACAAGTCTTGACGAGTTGCCCCAGCTTTTCAACGTGCTTTCGGGCAAAATGAGCTTTGTCGGCCCCAGACCGCTGATTCCCGAAGAAAAGGAAATCAGGCAGATAAGAAAAGATCTTGGCGTTTATTCTGTCAGGCCCGGCATAACGGGTCTTGCGCAGGTTAACGGCAGAGATATGCTGGGCGCAAAAGAAAAAGCCCTGTTTGACAAAGAATACGTTGCCAAGCAGAGCTTATTGTTCGATATTAAAATAATGTTTAAAACCGTTATGGTTGTTCTTAAAAGAGAAAACATCTCAGAGGGCAGTGAGGCAAAAAACTCACGCAAAGTTTAACGCGGCTCAAGCAACGCCGAGGTATTCCTCAAGGCACTGACCGCTTGCTTTCATTGCTTTGGCAGCTTCAACGCCTACATATCTCCAGTGCCAGGGCTCATAAATGATTTTGGTTATATCCTGCTTATCCTTGGGGTAACGCAGAATAAAACCGTAATCTGCGGCGTTTTCGCAAAGCCACTTGAATTCTTTGGTGTTTTCAAAGCTCTGCTCCAGGCTGCAGATATCCATTGCAAGACCTGCGTTGTGTTCACTTGTGCCGGGCGGCAGAATGATGGTTGCGGCTTTTTGCGTTGCTTCAACCTTGCTGTAACCCTGGTCAATGTAATAATTGATTTTTCTTTCAAAATTATTCTTCTGGCGGTCAACGGAGCGGTAGCCCGAAATGGGAACAAGATGAATGCCGTCTTCATAAGCCGCCTTATACATTTCATAATAGTGCGGCGCAACTCTTTCATCAAGCGTTATATCGCTGTAACCGCTTTTAACAGCCTGCGTCAGCGTCGGCTTATAGCCGTCAGGCAGAATGTAATCGCGGTTAACAAGAATCAGCCGCCAGTCTGAAACGTTCATATCTGCATAAGCAGGCTGAAAACCTGCGTATGCATACGGATAGTCCTCAATCACGCCTGTGTTGACGGCAGGCTTAGTCGGTTTTTCCGTGGGTTTTTCTGTGGGTTTTTCTGTGGGTGCATCAGTCGGCTCAACAGAAAAAGTGGGGATATATGTTTCGCCGTTATCTTTGCTTACTGCAACGGTTTCTTTTTCGGTTAAATTGCCGTTGCCGATAAGGCTGAAGTCATTTCCGCTGTAATCAAGGGTAACGTTATCCGAAAATGAAGATGAGTTGCTTTCTTTATCGTTTTTATCAGTCGGATTTTCGCTGCCGGAGCCGCAGCCGACAAGCGAAACGGCAAGAATGCCTGCAGCGGCAGCCATAAGATATTTTTTCATTTTTTAACCTCCACAGTTTATTTGCTGTATACATTTTATAATGAATTTCATCTGTTGTCAAACGGTTATTTAAATTTAACATTTTTGTAAAACTTACTGTGCAACAGTTTTTGATATGCCAAACGGCAAGAGAAAGGAGATGTTTGTTTTGAAAGCAAACGAAAGCGTAAAAAATTACCCTTCTGAAAGAAGAATGTACGCTAACTACACTGCAAGAAGCATCAAAAAGGTGTGCAAAGAAATCGGCCCCCGTTTTGCAGGCTCCGAGCAAGAAAAAAAGGCCATTGATTATATGGCTGAGGACCTGAAAACCTGCTGTGATGAGGTCGGTACGGATGAATATAAGGTAAGCCCCATGGCCTTCCTCGGCTGGATTCCGCTGTCTGTTATCCTGATGACAATTTCATCAATCCTTTTCTTTGCGGTTCAGCTTTTCGGACTTCCTTACCAGCTTCTTTTTGTTTCAGTCGGTCTTGTTTTTATCTGCCTCTTCTTCATCATCACGGAATTTCTTTTTTACAAAGAAACCCTTGACCCGTTCATGAAGAAAAAGACATCTTATAATGCTTACGGTTACAGAAAAGCTTCCGGCGAAACCAAGCGCCGCATCATCTTCTGCGGCCACGCAGACTCCTCAATGGAATGGCGTTTCACATATTTCGGCGGCCCTCCCATGGTTATCGCTGTTATCGGCGGCAGCTTTGTGGGCATTCTTGCAACGCTTGTTTGCGACATTGTTGTTATTGTTAAATGCATTATGAACCCTGCTTTTATCAATCATATTGCTGTTGATATAATCAGCTACGTGCTTCTGGCGTTTGTTGCTGTTTTCGTTGCGGCATCTTTCTTCTATGATAAAAAGCGCATCGTTGAAGGTGCAAACGATAACCTCACAGGTTGCTTTGCTTCAATCGCAATGCTCAAATACCTCAAAGACCACGATATCCGTTTTGAAAACACAGAGGTCTGGGCTCTTTGCGCAGGCTCTGAAGAAATCGGTCTCAGAGGCTCAAAGGCTTTCTGCGAAAAGCACGGCAAAGACCTTGCAGACGTTGAAACTGTATTTATTGCTCTTGACACTATCCGCGATTTTGACTTTATGGCTATATATAATAAGGATATGACCTTTACCGTTAAAAACGATGCGGATGTCTGCAACCTCATCAAAGCAGGCGGCAAGATTG
>JAZNDY010000309.1:0-5472 GCA_045588295.1 Acutalibacteraceae bacterium | reverse complement strand
AACGAGCCATATCAAAATCATGAATGGTCATATCAAGGAACATACCGCCGCTGACAGCTGAATATTCTGCCGGAGGTGGAGCAGGGTCTCTTGATGTGATTTTGATGATGTGAACGTCGCCTATTTTGCCGTCGTTAACCATAGCTTTAATGTTTGCAAAGTTATGGTCAAAACGTCTGTTAAAGCCAACCTGAAGCTTAACGCCGGCCTTGGCAACAGCGTCAATAACAGCGTTAACCTTTTCGGGTGTAAGGTCAACGGGCTTTTCGCAGAAGATGTGCTTGCCGGCCTGAGCGGCTTCAATAGCGATATCTGCGTGAGTATCTGTTGAGGAGCAAACAAGAACTGCATCAACCTCGGGGTCAGCAAGCATTTCTTTGTAGTCTGCATAAATCTTGCCAATATTGAGCTCTGCTGCAACTTTTTCTGCATTCGCTCTGAAAACATCGGTAATACCTGCAACAACAGCGGTCGGTACGTTGTATGTGATAGACTTAGCGTGTACGTAACCGATTCTGCCGGCACCGATGATGCCGATTCTGAGTTGTTTCATTTTTTATCGGTCCTTTCCTATGGAAGAAAATCTTCCGGATTCCTGAATATTTTAACATATAATTATTCTGAATTCAACAGAAAAAATGACTTATTTTGAATATTTTTCTTTTGTTGCAAGACCGCCTCTGATATGCCTTTCCGCTTTATTGATATCAAGCACTTTGCGAACTGCTATGTAAAGCGGTGGGTTGGAAAAACGCAGCCTTTTTGTTATGTCCATATGCACCGTGCTTTTTGAAACACCGAATTTTTTTGCCGCCGCTCTGACGGTTGCATTGTTTTCAATAATGTATTCCGCAAGTTCAACTGCTCTTTGCTCAACAAACCCTTTCAAAATCAACCCTCCGTAATTCAAGTATACTGTTAGATACTATGAAAAGAGCAGACAGAATATGACGGCGTAAAAACAAAAAGACGGGCCGTTTCCGACCCGTCAGGTTGATGATTGATTTATCTTTCTTCTCTGAAATATGGCAAACCGAGGCTTGCGGGGGGCTGGTTTTCCTTTTTCTGGCGCATACTTGTGATAATCAGAACAAGTATTGTTGCAACGTAGGGGATTGTCTTGATAAGTTCGGTCTGTTCAAATGAAAGACCGGGGATGTAGTTGTATGCAACAAGCAGTCCGCCAAACAGGATTGAACCGGCTATGCTGAAGCTTGGTTTCCAGACGGCAAAAATAACAAGAGCGATTGCAAGCCAACCTCTGTCACCGAAAGCGTTATTTGACCAGATGCCGTCGGCATAGTCCATAACGTAGTAAAGACCGCCGAGACCTGCAATAACACTGCCGATGCAGGTTGAAAAATATTTATATCTGCTGACGTTAAGACCGGCGGCGTCTGCAGTTGCCGGGCTTTCACCGACTGCTCTTAAATGCAGACCTTTTCTTGTTTTGCTCAAGAAAACTGTTGCAAGCACAGCAATGATGATTGCACCGTAAGCAAGAAAGCTGTAAGAGAAAATCAATTCGCCAACAGTTCCGAGCTTGTCTGCAAACGGAAGCGGTGTTTTAAAGCATTTGCTGGTCTGAACAAGAGCGATTGAAGGCACGTCACTATCAGTCAGTTTTATAAGTGAACCGCCGAAAAAATTGCCGAAACCAACGCCGAAAGTTGTCATCGCAAGGCCTGTAACGTTCTGGTTTGAACGCAGTGTTACGGTAAGAAAGCAATAAAGCAGACCCATCAGCAAAGAACCGATAATTGAGCAAAACAGGGGAATTATAACTGCAAGAATCGGGTTGAAATTCGGTGCTTTGTTTTCATAGAAAAATGCGCCGATGACACCTGAAATTGCACCAACATACATAATGCCGGGAATACCGAGGTTGAGGTTGCCGCTTTTTTCTGTGATTATTTCACCTGTTGAACCGTAAAGGAGAGGAATGCCTTGCATAACGGCACGCTGAATAATTGAAACAATCATTTGCTTTTACCTCCTTTACCCAAGCCTTTGAATTTAATTGAATAATTGATAAAGAATTCACTGCCGATGATAAAGAAGATGATAATACCGGTAATGATTTCAGAAAATGAGTCGTTAAGACCGAAATCTGATGAAACCTGAACAGCGCCCTTTTCCATAAACACAATCAGGAAGGAGGTGAGGAACATAACAAGAGGATTGAATTTTGCAAGCCATGAAACCATAATAGCGGTGAAACCTCTGCCGCCAACGGTATCAACAGCAATCGTGTGGTCGGTGCCGGCAACCATAATCAGACCAGCAACGCCGCAAAGCGCACCCGAAAGAAGCATGGTGCGGATTATAACCTTTTTAACGTTAATGCCAATGTATCTGGCTGTGTTTTCGCTTTCACCAACAACCGAAATTTCATAACCGTGCTTGCTGTATTTGAGATAAACGAAAAGAGCTATAGTGAGAACGGTAACAATAATTATGTTAAGAAGATACTTCTGGTCAAGAAGATAAGGAAACCAGCCTTCTCTGGTTGCGCTGTTGATAACACCGATGCTGCCTGAACCTTTGGGAACGGAATATTTATAAGCAAAATATGAAACAATCTGTGTTGCTATATAGTTCATCATCAGAGTGAACAGCGTTTCGTTTGTGTTCCATTTTGCTTTGAATATTGCAGGAATAAGAGCCCAGATTGCGCCCGTGACTATGCTGGTTACAGCCATAACGATAATAAGAGTTGTGCCATCCAGCTTATCGGTAAAAAGAATCATACACAAAGCTGCAGCAAGACCGCCCATAAGAGCCTGACCTTCGGCGCCTATGTTCCAGAACTTCATTTTGAAAGCAGGAGTAACGGCAAGTGAAACACAAAGCAGGAGAGCAACACCCTGAAAAAGATTCCACTGTCTTCTTTCTGTTCCGATTGCGCCGTCAATTATTGTTTTGTAAACGTTCAACGGGTTTTCTTTGGTGAGAACAAATGTAACAAGACCTGCAACAATAAGTGCGGCTAAAATAGCTGCGGCACGTATTAACGATGATTTCCAAAAAGGTATGGCAGGCCTTTTGACAATATGAAAAAGAGGCTCGTGCTTACTTGTGTGCGGCTTACTCATTGTTTTCACCTCCGTAAGTTTTTGTCATAAGGAAACCGATTTTTTCTTTTGTTGTATATCGGGCGTCAACAACACCTGTGATTTCACCGGAGTTGATAACCATAATTCTGTCGCAAAGCTCGATGAGCACGTCAAGATCCTCACCGACAAAGATAACCGCAACTCCGCTTTCTTTCTGTTTGTTGAGAAGGTTATAAATAAGATATGATGAGTTGATGTCAAGTCCTCTTACAGGGTAAGCAACCATAAGAACGGTGGGTGAAGCTGCAATTTCTCTGCCAACAAGTACCTTCTGAACGTTACCGCCCGAAAGACGGCGAACGGGTGTTTTGGCGTTTGGCGTAACAACCTCAAGCTCCTCGATGATTTTGTTTGCCAGAGCCTTGGGCTTTTTGCGCTCCAGAAACATTGATTTACCTTTCTTGTAGCTTCTGAGCATCATATTGTCAATGATATCCATATTGCCCACAAGACCCATACCGAGTCTGTCTTCGGGAACAAAAGAAAGGCGAACACCGAGCTCTTTGATTTTAACAGGGGACTTATCTCTCAGATTTTCGGTGAAACCTGTCTGAGGGTTGTGATAGAGAATCTCGCCGCCGTTAAGCTTCTGCAGACCTGCAATGGATTCAAGCAGTTCGCGCTGACCGCTGCCTGCAATGCCTGCAATGCCGAGGATTTCGCCTGCACGGGCAGTAAACGAAACGATGTTAAGAAGCTTAACACCTTCGCGGTTTGTGCAGGAAATGTTTTTAATCTCAAGTCTGTCGGGTGTGTCTTCAACCTTTGTTCTTTCGATGTTAAGTTCAACCTTTTTGCCAACCATCATTTCAGTCAGTTCAGCTTCGTTTGTTTCAGATGTGTTAACGGTGCCGACGTATTCACCCTTGCGCAGAACAGAAACTCTGTCTGAAAGAGAAAGAACTTCGTGAAGCTTATGAGTGATAATAATAATGGATTTACCGCTTTCACGCATTTTGCGCAAAATGGCAAAAAGCTTCTGGGTTTCCTGCGGTGTAAGAACGGCAGTGGGCTCGTCCAGAATAAGAATATCCGCGCCTCTGTAAAGCACCTTTATAATTTCAACCGTTTGCTTTTCTGAAACCGACATTTCATAAATCTTTTTTGTGGGGTCAAGTTCAAAGCCGTAAGCAGAGCTGATTTCTCTGATTTTCTGGTGAGATGCTTTCAGATTATAGTTCTTACCGTCTTTATAACCCAAAACAATGTTTTCTGCTGCAGAAAAAACGTCCACAAGCTTAAAATGCTGGTGAATCATACCGATTTTATATTTAAATGCATCCTTGGGGGAGCGGATATGTACCTCTTCGCCGTTAATGAGTATATGACCGCTGTCGGGGTAATAAATACCTGAAATCATATTCATAAGCGTAGTTTTGCCGCTGCCGTTTTCGCCGAGGATAGAAAGAATTTCACCGCGGTTAACCGTCAGAAAAACGTTTTTATTAGCTACGATCGAGCCAAACGTTTTAGTTATATTTCTTAATTCAATGGCAGGTGTATTCAATGTGTTACCTCCTGTTTTAATTCTCAAAAGAGTGCTGAATTTTTTCAGAACTTTTTTCAAAATTAAAGGGAACAAGGCGGAGCGAAATGCTCCGCCTTTGATTGCTTATCAGAATTTTGAGTTAAGAAGATTGATACCGTCAATCTGGATATCAAAGTAAGGTGCTGAACGGAATTCTGATTCGTGGAAGTAATTGTCAGCAACAACCTTTGTGTCAGGTGTATATTTGTCATCGGTATCAACGTCTGCAAGGTGTGCGTCGGTAAGAGCAGCGCCCTTAACGGTGAAAGTTGTTGTATCGAAAACGTGGATTTCGCCGGCAATAAGCTGTGCCTTAACTTCTTCGAGTTTTTCAACTGTGCCTGCAGCGGCAACTGCTGAGTTAACGTCTGTAAGAACAACGGAACCTGTTTCGATTGTGCCTGTCCAGTCATCTTCAATATCCTTGCCTTCAATTACGCAGTTGATGATATGCTTGAAGTAAGGTGTCCAATCGATTCTTGAAGAAACGATGAAGGTGTTGGGGCAAGCTGCCTGTGTGCTGCCGTTATATGAAACGTTGGGGATACCTGCTGATTCACAAGCTGTGGGAGCACCCATTGAGTCAGCGTGCTGGCTGATAAGCTTGCAACCGTTGTTGATAAGAGCTGTTGCAGCTTCCTTTTCAAGGGCTTCGTCATACCATGAACCTGTGAACTGAACGTCCATTGTAACTGTGGGGCAAACTGATTTTGCGCCGAGATAGAATGATGTATAGCCTGAAATAACTTCAGCAAATGTAAATGCGCCTACATAGCCCATCTTTGCTTCTTCGGGTTTGAACTGACCGGCTTCAATCATTTCATTGAG
>JAZNDY010000308.1:0-7961 GCA_045588295.1 Acutalibacteraceae bacterium | reverse complement strand
GGGTGATATTGACAAGGACTCGTTCACCCAAAAAACATCGGAGCTCAGAGCCGAAATAAGAAAGCTGAGTGACGAGATTGAAGCACTTGAAGATAAGCAGAACGACGAGCCTGAAATTGTGGACTACAAAGAAAAGCTGACGGTGCTTCAATACGCCCTTGTGCAATACACAAATCCCGATGAAAACGATATACCCGAAAGCATAATTGAAGCCTTTGTCGAGAAGATTGTTGCAAAGAAAGACGGCTTTGATTGGTACCTGAGATTTGACGGCGACCCGAACGATCCGCTTCACCTGAAAACTGAGGGCAGAAGACGCCAAAACAGCTCTGTATCAACGGTTGGGGGACACCTCCCAACCACTCCTTTCGGAGACGCAGGCAGCTATAAAGGATATGAAATAATTAAAGCTTCGGCTTAACCCTGTCCCCACCGAGCAATCGGTGGGGATTTGTGTATCTGTTGCAAAACAAGTCGCTTGATTATGCAGGGAGAGTATGCTAAAATATGAATAAAATGAAAGTGTTATCTAAGGAGAAATATATGAAGCATACTCTGATTTCCAAGGAAAAAAAACAATATGTTGCAAATTTGCATTGTCACACAACTCTCTCTGACGGCAGAAAATCGCCCGAAGAAATTCGTGACGCATATAAAGCACAGGGATACAGCATAGTTGCATTTTCAGACCACGATAATTATTTTGACCACAGCGATTTCTGCACAGATGATTTTGTTGCCATCAATTCCTTTGAGGCTGATATCAGCGATAATATTGTGAGCAGCAGTCAGTTTCGCAGATGCTACCATCTTAACGCCTTTAATATAAAGGGTGACAAAGAAGTTGCGCTTCCGCCTACACCTGATTACAGAGATATGCAGGCGATAAACGAATACATACAGAAACTTAAAAATTTGGGATTTATTGTTGCATATAACCATCCCTACTGGTCAATGCAATGCCTCGACGATTACCGCAACTTAGAAGGATGCAGTATTGTTGAAATATATAACAACTCTGTTTTTATTGAGGGCGGAGATGACGGGCAGGAGCAGGTTTATGATGAGATGCTTCGCAGCGGCAAGCGACTGTTCTGTACCATGGCAGACGATAATCACAACGAATTCCCGTTCGGAGACGTGCGATGTGACAGCTTCGGCGGAAAAACCGTTTTCCTCTGTGATTCGCTCAGCTACGAGTCCGTTATGTCCGCTATGCAGAGCGGTTCATTTTATTGCACTCGCGAACCGAGGATTTTCGAGCTGACATTAGAGGACGGCAAGGTTCACGTTGAGTGTTCACAGGCGCAGCGCATAGCTCTCTCTACTGCAGGCAGACGCTCAAAAGCATTACACGCCCCTGTGGGTGAATGTGTAACTCAAGCCGACTTTTTATTGGAGGATGAAGATGTGTATTTCCGCATTGAGGTCATAGGGCCCTCAGGAAAAAAAGCGAACACCAACGCATATTTCGTTGAAGATTTTGAATAAACAGGTAGCAATCAAAGGCTAATTCCTAACCAAATTACGGAACAGCAAATAAATAAGCAGTCCCCTTGGAGCAATCCAAGGGGATTTTGTGTTGAAATTATACAAAGTATGATAATAGCCAACAGGTAGCTTGGGGTCTGTGCAAACAAATTGTTCTTCTGATTTTTCGGCGAAATATGAATATTGTCGTCAAAAATGACCTTAAGACCCTATCGAGCATTTTGTATGATTAATCGTAAAACTTTCGTCTTAGGCGTGTTCGTATTTGCGAAGTTGGCTGCTCTTATGTAATCTAGTTGAGTGTGCCGCCAGGCAGAACCATTCCCGCAAGAAGGTACAACAATGCATAAAACACCAATGACAGCCACTTTTTAATCATTTCGCATAGTGTACCGAATGCCGCAAAGAAATCGCATTCTACTAACTCATTCGCAAAACGTGCTCCGAGGTTTTCGAGCTCTGTGGCGCCCTCCTCGACTATTCCACCAATGTATTCATCAATCAGTCTTATAAGGTCACCATCCGGTCTTGTTTCGCTGATAAGCCCTCTTTCAAGCAAGAGCGACTCTACTGCATCCTTCAGGTTCACGATAGAATAAGTGCTTCCATCGCCATCAAACCGGCTTACCGCTGCTACACCATCCGTGGCGGTGGAAAGCAGCCTTGCCTTTACCTGCCCAGGAGTTTGATCTGTATCAACAGACCAAATCTGTGCTGCACAGGCGGCCACGATAGGCGCAGCCATAGAAGTGCCGGGATAAGAATCGTAACCATTGCGAACTGTACTGTATATGTTATATCCAGGAGCGCAAACAGTCACCTGATCTCCGTGATTGGAGAAATCGGTAAGTTCCAAATTGCGGTCGCAGAGGATTTCATCGGTATCCGAAATAGAATAGTTTCCGTAATTCTCATTCTGTGCGACTGCGCCTACAATGATAATGGCATTCATAATGTCGTCTGCTGTGTATCCTGTGCCGGGCATCTCCTCTACAGCACGTTCAGCACACTCCCTAGTAACGGAACATATCCAGCCATTATACCGAGCCTCAATACCGCTGTTTCCTGCTGAATTCACAAGCATAAATCTAGGTCCGTATGCCTGCAAAAGAATTAACACGTCCTTCGCGGCAGCAACACCTTCTTCATTCCATACTTCATCGGTATACTCGACACCCGTATCAGGGTTGAAGGGTCGTCCGTTTTCGGCTATAGCATAATGTTCTACGCCTTTACTGTCTTCCCATTTGTGCCAAGGCAAACCACGTGAACGGTTGATTACCCGACAACCCTCATTTAACATCATAGCACTAGCCGTAAGATTTACACTTTGAACGTTCACATTATTCACACAGAATCCGTAAAGGGTATACGGTCCTGAAAGGATTCCGTTGATTCCACTGCCATTGCCGCGCGTAGCACCTATGATTCCGGCAACGTGCGTGCCATGGTTGTAGCTGTCAGCCATTTCTTTATTGTCACGTGTTTGGTTGTTTGCAAAGGAATTCACTACAGTAATCTGCAGATCCGAATGCTCCGTATCAAAGCCACCATCGATGACCCCGACGGAGACGTGGGAGTAATATTCCGAATACGCCCAGGCGGAAGGCGCACCGATCAGTTCCTGGTGCCAGTTTTTACCGCGTGGTAAAATCATACTCCATTGCTGAAGAATTACGTTTCGGATTTCCTGTGGAAACCAAGTCCATTCGCCCCAAGGATCGTTCGGCACAACATCCTCCATGTTCGGATCGCTCCATTCCAGGGTTGTGGAGTAATCTACGCTGTCCGTACACGCACGGATTACGCTCTTCTCTTTGAGTAGCGTTTCGCACAACGCTTCCAAAGCATCTCTGCCTGATACGGGCACGCGCAATTCGAAACAGTCTATAGAATCAATACAGCCGATCAGTTCTCCGTTCACCAGTGCCGCTACACGCTGAACCTCATCGTCAGTCACGTCTGATTGAAAGAACACAAGAATCACATGATCCACATATCCAGTAATAGAATCGGAATCATCAAAACGGAAATCGTTCTCATCCGGCATATAGGATCCGTTGAGCGAAGCTCTCAGCGGTGTGCTTGCTGCTGGTTCACTGTATGATGGCTGAATCTGCTGATTTCCGGAGTTTCCGCTACTTCCCCCGGGAATAATCTTTCCGAGAAGAAATATTCCTATCAATCCCATTATGAACCCAATCACCAAAAAAATCAGAAAGGCAATCAGACAGCCGGATGGTTTCTTTTTGTTCTTTTTATTCTTTTTGTTCTTTTGGGGTGATGGTGGAGCTGCGGATGGTTCGGATTGTCCTTGCGGCACCGAGGTTGCAGATGGGTAGGGTTGTGTTGGCGATACCTCTTGGATATATGGCTTAATGGGTGAGGTTATGTTTCTCCGAGGGCCACTGTTCGCAGGTGTCGCGTTTGTTTCCTTGATTAAAGTACCGCAATTCGTGCAGAAGAGCGCATTTTTAAGCAGGGGGTAGCCGCAGTTTTTACAGTGCATAATAACACCTATTTCGGCTGCTTTATATCGGCACAAACATATGCGGAAAAGTGCCAGTCAAGCAACCGCCTTCCTTAAAAATTTAATTAAAGAGAAAACACACAGCCAAATATGACAGTAAAAGTTCCGGCTTGCGTTTTGTTAAAACAGTATTATAAGCAGATGCATTTGGGAATAACGTAAGCTTTGAAAATATTGTATCCCCTTGTATCTAAACCGAGTTTTAAGGAAAACTTATAAATCTTTTTGATTAATAATGTTTTCTGTTTTTTATTCTTTAACATCACATCTGCTTTTTGTGACTGTATTATACATCATTCATGATATAAAAACAATATTTAAGTATGAATAAAGTTAAATTTGTTGTAATTGATCGGCTGAAACACACCGTACAATCTATGTATCCTGCTCACCCTTCCGCGTTCCGATCGCTCGCCTCGCAGCATCTCAGGCAGCAATCAAAGGCTAATTCCTAACCAAATTACGGAACAGCAAATAAATAAGCAGTCCCCTTGGAGCAATCCAAGGGGATTTTTGTGTTGCAAAATCAGTTAAAAAACAGTATAATTATAAATAATGTATAATCATAAGAAAGGTTGATTATTATGCAAAAAGCAATACGGATTACGGCAATTGCCGCTACTGCCCTTGCAGGATTATCGCTGATTCTTCTGCTTGTTTCAATTCCGTTTCAGAGTATGATTGCACCGCTCTATATTCATTCTTATGAAGTTATTGAGAGAATGCCCGTGTTTCCGTTGGTGCCGTTTTCCATCTGCTTATTGCAAACAATCTGCATCGCGCTGTCAATCATATGTTGCGGCAACAAAAAAGGCGGCATATGGCTTGAGTTGCTGATTTTCGTTTTACTGATAACCGCCTTGCCTTTGTTCAACGAGCTTGCGTCTTATATTCACACCACATTTATTGGAAGAAATGGTTCTGTAGGGCTGGCAACGCACTCCATAGTGTCTCAGATTTCGTCTTATTGCCTGATTCCGTCAAACCTTGGGCAGGCAACTGCTTTACTCGCCTGCGGTATGAGCATTGCGTTCAAAAAAGTCAGCAAAAAACAAATTGCGGCATAATGCCGCTTCAGGCAGAAAAATAATTTTTATTCGGATTATTCCATTGACCGTTCAGAATTGATATGATAAAATATATTCAAACAAACAAGAAAGAGGTCGAAAAAATGGCAGCAAAACTCAGAGTTAAATGTCCCCACTGCGGTGATGCAGAAAACGCTTTTTCAGTTAATGACGTTTGCCCCAAGTGCAAACAGCCTTACGGTCTTTCAGACGAAGGCAGCATTTATATCTACCGCCAGGGTTCTGTTTACGGCGTTGCAGGCAGCTTCGGTATTTATATTAACGAACAGCCTTTCGGTTACATCGGCAACAAAGAGTTGCTCCGCATCCCCGTTAAATTCGGCACTTACACCATCCACTCCGCTGTCGGTATGAGCAGAAAATGCCGCGATTTAACTGTTACCGTTACCCCCGAAAACCCCGCAGTTTACACAAAGGTTTATATCAAACCCGGCTTCTGGGCAAACTCCTTTGTTGTTGAATACATTGACCCCAATCTTCTGGATTTATAATAACACTCCGCTAAACAAACCAAGGCTGGTGAATCCCTATGATAGTGTCAACAGAATCAATCCTCACCGGAGCATTTTTGCTTATCCTTATGCTTGCCGGAATCTTCTTATTTATAGCAGCAATCACAGCAACCATTATTATTGTTGTTATCAAGAAAAAGAAAAAGGCAAATCAGGCAGCTGCGGCTGAAGCAAAGCTTGCCGAGCTCAACAATCTGCTTGCTTCGGGCACAATCACAAAAGAAGAATATGACAGACAGGTTGCGGCTTTGCGCGGCAATCCTTAACCCCATCCGATTTCAGTATAAGCATCCCTTTGCCGTTTGGCAGAGGGATTTTGCATTTATCTCAAAATCTGTTGTATTTTAAAAAACGCTTTGCTATAATAGAAGATAATCATTCATCAGGAGGTTGCTTATGGCTGCCAATTATGAAAACACATACACAATGAATCTTGATATTAACCAGCTTGTTGCCGCAATCCGCGACCCTGCTTTTGCATCAAAGTTAAATCTGGATTTCAAATCAGAAAACCCCTCACCTACCGGCATCTGGTACCGTTTTCACCACGGCGTTACTTTCACGTCATGGGGTGAAAAGGTTACCGTTACGCTTACCCCTGTCGGATATATGGTAACTCAGCTCCATATCCACTCTGTGTGCGCTATGCCGACTCAGGTTGCAGACTGGGGCAAAAACAGGCAGGTTGTTTGTAACATTTTTGAATATCTGCAGGCAAATGCATACCGTTACCCTGCACCGCAACAGCCTCAGCAGGCAGTTCCCCAGCCTCAGCAGGCAGCTCCTCAACCCCAATTTTCACAGCCTGTGTGCAAAGCCTGCGGCAAACTGTTGGCAAGCGATAACCTTTTCTGCGGCTACTGCGGCACAAAAGTTCAATAAAACCCCTCTTGATAAGGACAGTATTTCTATGAAAAAGATTTCATTAAAAAAAGAAAACAAAGAGCTTGCCCGTTTAAGAAAAATGCAGTTTCGCTCTTCGGGCAGCAAATACTTTTTGATTTTGCTTTGCCTGATTGCCGTTGTTAACATTCTTGATGAAGTAACAAGCAACCTGACCGTTACGGTGCAGTCATCATTTGTTACTGAATTTTTTGTTAACAACCCGTTTATGGGCAAATATTATACCTTTGAGGACGGTCTTGCTTTTCATTCAGGCATAGGTGTTTTCACCTATGTGCTCGGTCTTTTCACCCCGTTTTACAAAGCCCTTGCCGATAAATGGGGCAGAAAACCCCTTTTTGTTCTCTCCACTCTCGGTATGGCAACGGGTCTGACGGTTATCCATCTTTCTTCAAGCTATATAATGTTCCTCGTCGGCTTTGCAATTATCAGCTTCTTTATGGGGCACGATATTCAGATTATCTATATCCTTGAAGAAGCACCCGACAAACACAGGGCAAAAATTTACAGCTTCCTTAAAAGCTTCGGCATTCTGGGTGTTATACTTATCCCCACGCTCCGTGATGCGCTTATGGGTGAAGATGCCACAAAATGGCGTGATATCTTCCTTGTGCCTGCGCTTATAGGCTTTGCGGCGGTTGTGCTTGTTATTCTGCTTGCAAAGGATACAAAAGTATTCATCCGCGAAAGAATCGAATATCTCTCACGCCCTTA
Source organism: Acutalibacteraceae bacterium (assembly GCA_045588295.1). GTDB lineage: Bacteria > Bacillota > Clostridia > Oscillospirales > Acutalibacteraceae > CAG-177. The sequence continues at coordinate 723 of JAZNDY010000308.1, read as the reverse complement.
TAAATCACGGGAAAGAGAAAAAATGATTCAGAAAAAGCAGAAAAAAGCGCAGAGAAATCAGGCAGGCGTTTTTAACGGCGTTAAATATATTTTTGCAAATAAAGACACAAAGATGCTCATCATCTCGCACATCATCTTTGATGCCGCAATGCCTGCAATCGCTCTTTATTTTGAATCCTCAATGCACGCTGAAGGAATGACAACAAGCGAAATCACCAAAGCTCTGTTTATGGTGCCCGTCATTTATGCTTCAATCACCTTCCTGTCAGGCTTTATTGCTGATAAGGCAGGCAGAAAAGCAACGGTAACCCTCTTTTCCGCAACCTGTGTTGCAGGCTATATCCTGTTTGTTGCAGGCGTTTTCAGAGGTTGGAATCCTTATCTCATCGGTGCGTTTGCAGGTCTTTACCAGGGTTCATATTGGATTGGCAGAGATTATATGAACGTTATGATGACAGAAAAAGTGCCCACCGATATCCGTGCTTCGGTTGTTGGCGCAGAAGGTCTGCTTGTTATAATCGGTCTGGTTGTCGGTTACGCAAGCGCAATTATCGGTATGCTCGTTGTGCCCGTGCTGTGGGCTTGCCTTGCAATTTCAGTCACAACCGTAAGCATAGCCGCAATTATATTTATTCTTAAGGTTAAAGAAACCAAGGGCGTAAACCTTGATGCAATTGAATAAAACCAAATAAAAAGCCAAGGCACTCGATGCAAGATGCAACG
>JAZNDY010000307.1:0-4456 GCA_045588295.1 Acutalibacteraceae bacterium | reverse complement strand
CTTCTTCGGGAAAACCTGTGATAAGGTTGACTGCACCAAGTTTTTTTGCTGCAACAGCTACCACAAGCGCAGGGTTGTTATTGAAATAAACGTTCATCCTTGCATCATAATTTTTTGCACATTCAAAAAGGTTTTCAAGCGCGCCGCCCTCGTTTGCGTTAAGACCGCTGCTTTCTCTGAAAACGCTCAGCACAACAAGCGGCAGTTTTTCTTCGGCAGCTATTCTTGCGCCTGCTTCAATAAGCCTTGTGCAGGATTCCTGCGGTGTAACACACGCAACAACACAGGGCTGTTTGCTGTTTTTGCTCATAACATTCATTCCTTTCGTTGAAGTTAATTATATCGATATCAGTTAAAAATCTGTTGTTGACTTAACGGCTGATTATTTAATTATCATCCTTACAGCTTTATGATATCACTCATTTATTGACCCGATAATAAAAAACAATTGACTGTTTGTAAACACATTTTGAATTATTGCTTATGAAACACATCAGAAACCTGACTCTGCGCGCAATCATTGCCGCAATCATCTGCGTTATTGCGCCGCTTTATCTGCCGCCTTTGTTCGGAGGCGTTATACCGCTGACACTTGCGCTGTTTATTATTCTTGTTATATCAGCCGCAACCGACCTGAAATTCAGCATACCCGCAATATTTATATATATTCTGCTCGGCACAGTCGGATTACCTATTTTTTCGGGATTCACGGGCGGTTTGCAAGCCGTAACGGGCATAACGGGCGGTTACATAATCGGCTATATCCCCTGTGCGCTGATAACAGGTCTGCTCTGCGGCAGATACGGCAACAAAAAGTTTATTTATCCCGTTTCAATGGCGACAGGCACGCTTGCCTGCTATGCTTGCGGCACGGTGTGGTTTATGTTTCAGCAAAAATGCACGTTCGCGGCGGCGTTGGCGGCGTGCATTGTGCCATTCATTTTTGGCGATATAATCAAAATTGCCGCCGCAAGCCTTGTGAGCATTGCGCTCAGACCGCGGCTCAGAAAATTTTTAAACAGATGTTGAATACAAATTGCGCTTATGTTAAAATAGGATTATAAGGTAGCTGTTGTTTTTCAATCCTCAGTCACTCCGTGACAGTTCCTTTCCAAAGGAGCACAAACAGTCATCAACATTACGGCAGAAATCCACCGCTGTAATTCAGTAATAACAATAAGAAAGGTGATAAATATGGCAGTTCTTCGTTCTGAATACACCGTTCCCTCCAAAACAGGTCTTGCAGACGTTTTTGTAAGATGCTGGGCACCGTCCGACACTGACCCCAAAGCAATTTTTCAGATAGCTCACGGTATGGCGGAGCACGGCGAAAGATATGCTGATTTTGCCGCTTACCTTTGTTCAAAAGGCTTTGCTGTTTTTGCGGACGACCATATCGGCCACGGCAAATCAGTCAAGAATGACGATGACCTTGGTTATTTCGGTGAAAGCGGCGGCTGGGATGCCTTTGTTGAAGATGAAAGAGCGGTTACCGAGCTTGCAAAAAAAGAATACCCCGAAACTCCCGTTATCTTTTTCGGCCACAGTATGGGTTCTTTTATTGCAAGAGAATACCTGCGCCGTTACGGTGACGATGAAGCCATAAAAGGCGGAATCATCTGCGGCACAAGCGGCAAAAACCCCGCTTCGGCAATAGCCATAAAGCTTGCAGGCACAATTGCATCAACAAAAGGAAGCCGCCACAGAAGCGAATTCATAAACAAAATGGCATTTGGCGCATACAACAAAAAGTTTGAGGGCGCAACCGCTTTCGACTGGCTCACAAGCGATAAAGAGCAAGTTAAAAAATATATTGACGATAAATATTGCGGCTATCTTTTCACTGCTGCAGGTTATAAAGACCTTTTCACCATTCTCACCCTTGTTTCGGGCAAGGATTGGTTCAAAAATATGCCAAAAGCCCTGCCTTTGCTTGTTATTTCAGGCGAAGATGACCCCGTTGGCAACTACGGCAATGGCATCAAGCAGGTTTATAACGACCTTAAGCTCGCAGGCGTTAAAGACGTTGTGCTCAAGCTCTACCCCGGTATGCGCCACGAGATTCTTAACGAAAGAAAAAACAAGCCTGTTTATGAGGACGTTGCCGCCTGGGCACTGGGCAAAATCAAATAATCATATTGATTCAAAAACGCAAAAACACCGTTCCGATGGTTGGTCGGAACGGTGTTCTTTTGTTGTTTGTTATCAGGTTGACGGGGTGTTTTCTTCACCGTCATCGGCAGCAGGCTGCTCCTGATTTTCGCCCGTGCCTTCGCCTGAATTATCTGACGAGGGTTCGTTTGACGGAGTTTCCTGCGTTGAAGGCTCTGTTGACGGAGCTTCCTGTGTGGTGGATTCGGGTTCTGTTGTGTTATCTTCACCTGTTGTGGATTCTTCTGTTGAAGGCTCTGTTTCAGCAGGCTTGGTGGTTGTGGGTTTGGTTGTTGTGGGGCGTCTGGTTGTGGTGGGTTTCTTGGTTGTGGATTCGGGTTCTGTTGTTAACTCCGTTGTGGATTCAGGAACGGTTGCCGACGGCTCTGTTATGTATTCCGTGTTACCGCCGAAATCATACGTTGTTCCTTCAGCAACGGTTGTTGCAGGGTCGGTCTTTTCGTCTTTATCGCCGCTGAACCAGACCGCAAGAAAAACAAGAACACCAAGAAGAACCGTAAGCAAAGCAAGCGCAACGATGCCGACAATTGTGATAATCTTCTTTTTATTGACGGGTTTGATATGTGCCCTTGCATCGGCGTTGGCATAGGGTGAAGGTGCGTTTTCTTCATCAACAGCCTGATTGCCGCCGTAAACGTTGCGGTATTCATCCTCATAGCTTGCATCTTCGCCGCCGACCATTGCCGCCGCAATGGGAGCGAAAATTGCGGTTTCTTCAACCGTGATAAACGCCGCAATTGCAGTTATGTTATCCTTGCCGCCTTTTTCAAGAGCAAGGCGCACCAGCTTGCTGGCGCAAGTCTGGGCATTTTCTGCCGTGGAAAGCTCTGCTGTGATTTCGTCATCGGTAAGCATATCGGTCAAGCCGTCACTGCAAACCAAAACAATATCGCCGTTATCAACGTCATCAATAACGCTGATGTTGGGTGAAAGATTTGCTTCGTTGGGGAACACGCCAAGGTGACGGGTAAGCTTTTTGGCATCGGGAATACTGCCGATTTCATCCGCCATTGCTTCGCCTGCGTCAATAATGGTCTGGGCGTGTGTGTGGTCAAAGCTTATCTGCTCAAGGATTCCCTTTGAATAATGGTAAATTCTTGTGTCGCCGATATTAACGCAATAAAGCTTGCCCTTAACAGCATAGACCGCCGCAAGGGTTGTGCCCATACGCTTGCCTCTGGCTTCAATCTCTTCGCAGATGCGGCTGTTTGCCTCAACAAGGCTGTTTGAAATGGCAAAGCTGAAATCCTCACCGCTTTCATAAACGTTGGCAGCGTGCGCTGCGATTGTTTGCGTTGCAACACCTGAAGCAACGTCGCCGTAGCTTTCACCGCCCATACCGTCACAAACCGCAAGGTGAAAAGGCTCTTTCATCGTCTGCACAAAAGCAGAGCCTTTTTTGAGATCACCTGTTGCGGTGAGTCTGCCGTTAAGGCTGTAGTTATCTTCATTTTCTCTTCTTATGCGCCCCGAATGCGTAACGGCGCACACATTGGCTTTGATTTTTTTCATACTGTCCCCCGAAAAATTTTAATTAGTCGAGAATGCCCTCTGCCTTTGCCCAATCGTGGAAAACTTCAATTGAGCGGAGTCTTGCTGAGCCGAGGTTATGAGAGCCTCTTGTGTGAACTTCCATATTAACGCCCTGAAGCTTGCAGAGGTATTTTGCACTTGCCATAAAGCCTGAATCAATAGCGTTATCAAGAAGAATGATGTGCTGATGGGTTTTCTTTGCGGCCTCAAGGTCGCCGTTAACAAATTCGTCCCACATCTTAACAAAGAGACCTGCACCGCAGGAAGTGGGAGTTGCAATAACGCCTCTTGCGCCTGCTACGTAAGCATCATAAAGGAAGGGAATGTTTGCCTGAAGAACGTTTGAATCGCCCTGAACGGCAATCTTAGCCTGGATTTCAGGCATTTTGCAGGTTGTGTCCTTGATACCCTTGAACTTACCTGTTTCAACAAGCTTGCCGTATGTAACGGAATCCATAAGGTGCGGTCTGAGACCGGGGAATTCATAAAGAACGATGGGAAGCTCTGTGTGTGAAGCAAGGTCTGTGAGGTAATCATACTGGGTTGCAGGCTTATCGCAAAGACCCTTTGTTACAAAAACAAGGCCGCTGACACCCTGCTGCTCAAGGCGCTTCATTTCTTCAACCTGGTCGTCAAAACCTTCCTGAAGGTTAGCTGTTGCAAAAACAGGAACACCGTTTGAATTCTTAACGGCAAGACCTGCGCACTTGATTCTTTCTTCAACGGTGAGCTCTGTCATTTCTGATGAGCC
>JAZNDY010000306.1:0-4430 GCA_045588295.1 Acutalibacteraceae bacterium | reverse complement strand
TTTGCTTTTATTATTTGCCTCCGAACATCATAAGAAGGAAGCCTGCTGCAACTGCCGAGCCGATAACGCCTGCAACGTTCGGTCCCATAGCGTGCATAAGAAGGAAGTTTGTGGGGTTATATTTTCTGCCTTCAACCTGAGCAACACGGGCAGCCATAGGAACAGCGGAAACGCCTGCCGCACCGGTGAGGGGGTTAACCTTGCCGCCTGTAACAAGGTAAAGCACCTTGCCAAGCATTACGCCGCCTGCGGTTGAGAACGCGAAAGCTGTCAGACCGAGAGCGATGATGAGAAGTGTTTTAAGCTGAAGGAAGATTGCGCCGTTTGCTGTTGCACCGACTGTGAGACCGAGCATAATTGTTACTATGTTTGTCATAGCGTTCTGTGCTGTGTCGCTGAGTCTGTCTGTAACGCCGCATTCCTTGAAGAGGTTACCCAGCATAAGCATACCGATGAGGGATGCGCAGGAGGGAATGAGGAATGCACAGATAACGGTAACAACGATGGGGAAGATAATCTTTTCAGCCTTGCTGACCTTGCGAAGCTGCTTCATCTCAACCTGTCTTTCTTTCTTGGTTGTGAGGAGCTTCATAATGGGAGGCTGAATAAGAGGAATAAGAGCCATATAGGAATATGCCGCAACGGCTATTGGTGCGAGCAAATCCGGGGCAAGCTTGCCGGTGAGGAAGATTGCTGTGGGGCCGTCTGCACCGCCGATGATGCCGATTGATGCAGCTTCCTGAGGAGTGAAACCGCAAGACCTTGCAAGCAGGAAAGCTGCTGCAACGCCGAGCTGGGCTGCCGCACCAAGAAGAAGGCTGACGGGGTTTGCAAGCATAGGACCGAAGTCTGTCATAGCACCGATGCCGAGGAAGATGAGGCAGGGGAAGATTGAGCTCTTAACACCTGCATAAATCAGCCTGAGCACGCCCGAATCATACCAGTGTGCGCCTTCAACAAGGTTTGACTGATCCATTATGCCTGTGGGGTCAGCCATAAGGTTGGCACCGGGGAGGTTTGCAAGCATAATACCGAATGCGATGGGAACAAGCAGAAGGGGTTCAAACTTCTTAACGATTGCAAGGAAGAGCAGCACGAATGAAACAAGGAGCATAACGCCTTCCTGCCAGGAGAGAAGAGCAAAGCCTGATTCCTGAACAAGACCCCAAAGAACTTCTTTTGCCATATCTAACATTATGCTTTGCCTCCTTTCTTGCTGTCTTCGATAAGTTTGATTGATTTGAATCTGAGTCTGTTAATCGGAATTTCGCTTCTCTGCGAAACAATTGCCATAATAACTGCCGCTGTTCTTTCATCAACACCGATGAGCTCAACCTCGCAACTGTCTGCAACGTTTGTGGCAGCTGCAGGTGAAGGCTGAACTGCAGGAGCAGATTTTTTGCCGTTCTTTTTGCTCTTGTTTTTGGTTGTCGCACCTTCGACTGCTCTGACTACTTTCGAAATCAGAATAATGAGAACGGCAAGAATTGCAAGAGCAAGCATAACCACGCTTATGCACAAAGCGGCTCTGATGAAATCATTTGCAGCGGGAATCTGAAATTTAATATCCATTTTGCCTCCTGTTGAGGTTTATTTTTTGCGCTTTTTTTCTTTCTTTTCGGGGATGCTGTTGAGGGCGTTAACAACCGTAACAACAACTGTGGTAACAATAAAAATGCCGAGCATACCCTTGCCCATGGTGGGGAGGGAGTCTATGAAATATTGAACATTGATAGCGCCTGAAATAACATCAAACATATTTAACCCTCCTTAACCGCGGAAAAACGCAAGGATAAGACCGCCGGCGATAACCGAAGCGACCTGACCCGAAACGTTAACACCGATTGAATGCATCAGAAGGAAGTTCTGGTTATCGGCCACAAGACCGAGCTTATGAACAACTCTGGCTGACATGGGGAATGCGGAAATACCTGCAGCACCGATCATGGGGTTGATTTTGTTCTTGAGGAAAAGGTTCATAATCTTTGCAAGCATAATGCCGCCGAAGGTATCAACGATGAACGCAACAAGACCGAGACCCATAATAATGAGAGTGTTAACCTTAAGGAAAGACTCTGCTTCCATTTTGGATGCGATTGTGATGCCGAGGAAGATTGTGATAAGGTTTGCGAGAACTTTCTGAGCTGTTTCTGAAAGGGAGTTAAGAACGCCGCATTCGCGGATAAGGTTACCGAACATAAGGAAACCGATAAGCGCAACAGCATCAGGCGCAACAAGACCGACAATAGCGGTGATGATAATGGGGAAGAGAATCTTTGTTCTCTTTGAAACAGCCTTGCCTGTGTATGTCATCTTGATTTTTCTTTCAGCTTTGGTTGTGCAAAGCTTGATAATTGGAGGCTGAACAAGGGGAACAAGAGCCATGTAGGAATAAGCGGCAACCATAATGGGTGCAAGGTAGTTGGAATCAAGTTCCTGAGCAACGAAAATTGAGGTGGGGCCGTCAGCTGCACCGATGATAGCAATTGAAGCGGCATCATTGGGAGCAAAGCCGAAGAACGAAGCGGCACAAAGGGTGAAGAATATACCGAACTGCGCCGCCGCGCCGAAGAACATCAGCTTCGGGTTGGTTAAAAGCGGTTCAAAGTCAATCATTGCGCCGATGCCGATGAAAAGAATCAGCGGGAACAGCTCGTGGCCGTTAATGCCGATATCAAAAAGATGCCCGATAACGCCTGCAGCACCGGAATGGGGCAGGTTAACGAGAATTGCGCCAAAACCCATAGGAAGGAGAAGTGTGGGCTCCATATCTTTGGCAATTGCAAGGTAAATCAGCAAACCGCCGATAGCCCACATCGCAACCTGTTTCCAGGTCAGGTCGAGCATGGTTTCAAGTAATACTTCCATCAGTTAACCTCCGCTCAGATAACAGCGAGAACGTCATCTGTGTTAACTGTTGAGCCCTTGGCAACGGGAATCTGCTTAACAACGCCGTCACAGGGAGCAACGATATCGTTTTCCATCTTCATAGCTTCAAGAACCATGAGAACGTCGCCGGCCTTAACAGCGGCACCGACTGAAACGTTAACGTTGAGGATTGCGCCGGGCATGGGAGCGAGAACCTGTGTGCCGTTTGCTGAAACGGGAGCAGCTGCAGGAGCGGCTGCAGGAGCAGCAACGGGTGCTGCGGCAGGTGCGGGAGCTGCAACGGGTGCAGGAGCTGCAACTGCATCTGTAACGTTTGTTACGATTGCTTCGCACTCGTTAACTTCAACTTCATAATTTTTACCGTTAAGGGTTATAACATATTTCATTTTATTTATCCTCCATCAAGCGAATTGATTTAAAGCTTAATCTGTTAAGCGGAATGCCGCTTTTGTTACTTACGATTGCCATAACAACGGCTGCTGTTTTTTCGTCAACATTGATAAGGTCAAGGCTGCCTGCTGATGTGTTAACAGGCAGAGGCTTGCCTGCGGGCGCTGCGTTTTTAGCCTGAGCAGGAGCGTTTTTTGATGCTGCAGCTGCCTTTTTGGCGGCTTTTTTATCTCTGATTTTTGCGTAAATTGAATAAATTACTGCGACGCCGAAAATGATTGCAAGCCAGAAGACAGGGTGTTTAACAAAAGATATTTTATCAAGAACAGAGTTGATAACTTCCATAGCGGAATTAAGAATAGCCATTATTATCCCCCTTAAATTTCCTGAATAGTATATTTAAAGGTGTTTCTTTCTTTTTCGTCACGCTTTGCAAAATATGCTTCAGCCTGCATGGGGAACGCGATATATGAAAGAACGTCTTCGTCACTCTTTGCCTTATCGCCGAGTTCTGCTTTTGCTGCCTCAAAGGCAGGCGCAAGTGTATCTGCATATCTGCCTGTGAAAGGAGCTTCGTTGCCGAGAACAAGCTTCTGGAGGTCTTCGCTTACCTTGCCGGGAGCTTGGCCGTATTCACCCTTGATATAGCTCTTGACTTCCTTGGAGATGTTCTTATATCTTTCACCTGCAAGAACGTTGGCTGTTGCCTGAACGCCGACCATCTGGCTCATGGGAGTTACGAGGGGAGGATAGCCGAGGTCTTCGCGTACTCTGGGAGTTTCAAGAAGAACTTCGTCAAGCTTATCGAGCTTGTTCTGAGCTGTAAGCTGTGCAACGAGGTTTGAAAGCATACCGCCGGGAATCTGATAGATAAGAGCGTCGGTCTGAGTGCCCATAACAACGGGGTTGAGAAGCTTGCTTTCGAGAGCCTGTGCTCTGACGGGCTTGAAGAAATCGTTGATCTCCTTGCAGATGTTTTCGTCAACATCAACCTCATAGCCGTACTGCTTGAGAGTGTAAACACGAGTTTCGGTTGCGGGCTGTGAAGTACCGCCCGAGAAGCATGAAATTGCGGAGTCGATAACGTCTGCACCTGCTTCAACGCACTTGAGGAGTGTCATGAAGCCGAGACCTGTTGTTGAGTGTGTGTG
>JAZNDY010000305.1:0-4753 GCA_045588295.1 Acutalibacteraceae bacterium | reverse complement strand
AGAATTATTTTCAGCCATTTTAACAAACTCCTTTCTGTGTTGCCGTTAATAAAGAAACGGAAATAAAAATCCGAAAACCTCTCTAAACACGATGATAATGCCTGACCAACCGTCCGTAATAACCGTCTGGATCGGCGTGCCGATGCTCTCGGGCAACTGTTCAAGCAGCACCAACAGCGGAACGATGGGTAAAAACGGTCCGAAAAACATATCGTTACTCCTTTCTCACAAAACAAATCAGAATACGCCGAATTTCCAGCCAACAAAGGCGATTGCGGCACCGACAAGTCCGTGAAGCGGCCAGAAGAGTGCCACGATATACTGAAAAATTGTCATATCAATTCCTCCTTTGGCGAATCAGCTCATAATACCGTCTCTGATAACAGAAATAATCCAAAGCGGTATTCTTATCGGTGTTGCCACTATCGGCAGAATTATAAATCCTGTTATAAAAAACAGCGTGAAACCGATTTCCGAAAGCTTATCTTCAAACTTTTCAAGCGGAGTTCGGGTATCGGGCGCAACAACCCAGATTCTTCTTTCTGTGCTTGCAAGTATTTCGCCCTCGCTGCTCACAACCTCTGCCGTGAGAGTGAAATAACCCGTGTAAGTGCCCTCAACTCTGACAGATTTAACAAGACCCGTTTCCTCGTCGGTTACCTCTTCCATAGGCCAGCGTGATGGATTGCTCATTTTCCAGACTATCTCGTAGTTTTCGCAATCGCCTGCCGAATAATCAAGATAAAACGCCTCTGTTTCGCCGTGAGGAATGTTCTCTTTTTCCGCATCGGCAAACTTGATTTCGGCATACGGCCCGTTGTTTTTCTTTGCCGACGCTGTCAGCGGCATCATCGCCAAAACCGTTGCGGCGCACAGCAACGCCGCTAAAAATTTTTTAAGCATCTCTTTGTCTCCTTTCGTTTTCGGGGGTTTATTCCCTCAAGCGCATTTTAACGGACGCAAAAAACGTTTTCAATAATCTTAAGAAAAGCTTAGATTAATCTTAATTTTCTTAATAATTTCTTATACAAATCTTAATAACTCTTAACCAAATCTTAAGAAACAGCCGCTTTTTTCCGTTCGGGGTTGATTTTTGCCGCAATAGTGGTAAAATGGTTGTATCACACGCAAAAGGAGAATTTTTATGCTTAAAGTCGGTCTTGTCGGCGTTGGCGGAATCAGCGGCGCTCATATTCCCGCTTGGGAAGAAATGGAAAACGCAGAGCTTGTTGCTCTTTGCGATATCCGCACAGAAAGAATGGAAAAATACAGCAACAAACGTTGCTACACTGATATTGACGAAATGCTTGCAAACGAAGAACTTGATATTCTTGACATTTGCCTGCCTACCTATCTGCACGCAGACGTTGCCTGCAAAGCAATGGAAAAGGGAATCAACGTCATCACAGAAAAACCCATCTCGCTCAAAGAAGAAGACGTTGAAAGAGTTTATGCCACAGCGGAAAAAAACAACGTTAAATTTATGGTTGCCCACGTGCTCCGTTTCTGGCCCGAATATGAGCTGCTTAAAGAAATATATGACAGCAAAAAATACGGCAAGCTTCTGTCAGGCACAATGATTCGCCTTGGCGGTTACCCCAAATGGAGCTGGGACGGCTGGATGATGGACGAAAAGCGAAGCGGTCTGACCCCCTTTGACCTGCACATTCACGACCTTGACTTTATGGTTTATGCCTTCGGTTTGCCCAAAGTTGCGCATCAGTACCGTTCAAAGCTTCCCAAGCAGGACTTCATCAGCATCACCTATGACTTCGGTGATTTTTCAATCAATTCCGAGGCTTCGTGGTATGCCGCCTCTTATCCCTTCACTGCAGAATTCCGCTTCCAGTTTGAAGATGCAGTAGTTGCAAACGAAAACGGCAAAATGATGATTTACCTCAAAGATAACGAAAAAATCGACCTCTCGCAGGAAGCAGAGGGCGACACAGGCAGCATCAACCTGCCCAAGAGCGACGCCTATGCAAACGAGATTGTTTATTTTGCTGACTGCGTTGAAAACAGCAAACCCGTTGAAAAGTTCAGACCTGAAGAGCTCACCTGCGTGCTTAAGATACTCAACAACCTTTAAGAAAAAGAAAGACCGCTTGATTATGCATCAAGCGGTCTGTTTTTATCTGTGCAGTTTTAAAATTTCTTCAATCGGCTCTGCAAAGCACTTTTTGGTTTTGGGCGGTTTTTTGCCGTTTTTAAGGAATGAGGTAAACTTCATCCCCTTAGCATCGTTGCCCATCTGGAATTTCGCAATGGTGTTAATAAGAAGCTGCTTTTCGTCTGCATTTTCAAGATAACTGCAGTTTTCAAGCTCAATTTCAACCTTTGCATCAGGCTTTGCGGTGAGAGTTACCGCAAGCGAGCCGTCAACTTTTTCTGCCTTTGCTTCAACAGTTTTTCCGTCAACGGTTACCTTTGCTTTGCCGTCAACAACGTCTTTAAACATTATTGTGTAAGTTCTGTTTTCAGGCACAACTGCGGCAGTGCCCTCTGCTTTATTAATTATAAATGTAATGTTTTTGCCTTTTTCCGAAACCGTGAAAGCGGTTTTAAGGTATTCGCCGTTGCGGTATGACAGAGTTTCGCCGTCATCCTCATAAAGCGTGAAGGTGTTGTTGCCTCTGTAAACAAGCACCTCAAGCGCTTCGGGGTTTGAGCTGTCGTTTGTTCTGCCGTTTGCGCTCATGGGAATAATCGCGCCCTCTTTGGCAAGCACGGGGAAGCTGTCAAGGTCACGGAACATCTTAACAAACTTGTTGCCCTTATAGATTCTGCCCGTAAAAATATCGGTGTATCTGCCCTCGGGAATCCATACGTTAACGCCTGCAAGGTTTGTTTTTGCGTTTGTGTGTTCCGTTATGGGGGCGGCAATAAGCTCTGTGCCAAAGAAAAATTCGTTTCTGCAGTTATATGCGTTTTCGTCTTCGGGGTAAGCGTAATACATCGGCTCGCAGATAGCTCTGCACTCTGTATGTGTGCGGTAATTCATTGTGTAAATATAGGGCAGAAGCTTATGCCTTAAGCGCAGTGAGTCTGATGCAATTTTCTGAACGGGGCCGCTGTAATTCCACGGCTCTTTGCCTGCAAACTCGTTGTTTGTTGAGTGCAGACGCATAACGGGGCTGAAAACGCCCAGCTGAACCCAGCGCAGATAGAGTTCATCGTCTTTTCTACCCATACAGTGGCCGCCGATATCGTGGCTCCACCAGGGGTAAGCAACGTTTGAAGCGGTTGCCGTGTAACCCGGCTGATAATCAAGGCTTTTCCACGTCTGCGTTGTGTCACCGCTGAAGCCAAGGGGATATCTCTGGCTGCCTGCGCCGCAGAAACGCGAGAGAATAAGCGGTCTGTGGTTATCCTTTGCATTATCAAGGAAGTGATAATGGTTGAGTGCCCAGAGGGGGTCAAGACCTTTGACTGCGGTGTTTTTGCCCTGCTGCCAGTCAATCCACCAGAAGTCAACACCCTTTTCTTCAAACGGTCTGTGAAGAATATCAAAATAATTAACAGTGAACTTTTTATCCGTTATATCAAACGCAACAGGCTCTTTGGTTTTGGGGTCCTGACCCATTGCTTTGCACATATCTTCATACTGGTTTTCAAACCAGCGCACACCCATTGAGGGGTGAATGTTGAAAGTGATTTTATAATTATCGTCCTTGAGCTTTTTAAGGAAGCCGTCAGGGTCGGGGAAAAGCTCTGTGTTAAAGCTGTAACCTGTCCAACCCTTTGACCAGATATCGTAAACGTATTCCATAAAATTCAGGTGCTTGCGCATTTTGTGGCAATCCTTGCCGAATTTTTCCTGAATTTTAACCCAGTGCCAGTCCATATCAACCGTTGCAACGGTGATGGGGATTTCTTCCGCCTTGAATTTATCAAGAACGGCAAGATATTCTGCCTGTGAATAATCCTTATATCTGCTCCACCAGTTTGAAAGAGCATAACGGGGAATGAGCGGCACCTTGCCTGTGAGCTTATATAAATCGGTTGTTGCGCCGATATAATCGTTGCCGTAAGCAAAATAATATTCGTCTTTTTCTGCGTTATCACGGGGCAGAATAAGGCCGTCTTCTTTTATTGCAAGTGTTTCACTGTCATCAAGCACGGCAACTCCGTTTCTGGAGCATACGCCGTCACCAACCCTGTCAATGGCGGTGATATCAAGTGTGCGGCTTGTGCCCTTGAGGTTGCCTGATTTATAATTCTTAACAACTCTGCCGTCAGCAAGCGTGATTGAAAGCATCTTTTTTGATTTAAGAGAATAAACAAAGGTTGCTTTTTCTGTTTTGATTTCAACCCTGCCGTTTGCCTCTTTGATGCTGAATTCAGGTTTTTCAAAATCTCTGAACCACACGCTCTGTGTGGGTTCATCGCAGAATTTGCCCTGTGCCTGATTTTCAACGCGGAGCATACAGGGCGTGATAACCGTCAGCCTTATTCCGCCGTTAACGTAAACCTGAGCTTTGTCTGCAACGGGCGAGCAGTCAATTTTAAATCTTTTTGCAAATGTATCCATAACATTCCCCTTAAATAACTTTATCTTTTCAATTATATAACTTACGGCAAGTTATGTCAATTAAACATTGAAAATTCAATGTAGGGGTTGGCGACCCCGACAACCCGACAAACAGCCGAACTTCTGATTTTGTTCGGGACGTCGAGTCGCCGTCCCCTACAAAGTACGTTGTGCGCAGGACTGAGGATTACAAACGAAATTGAATAAACAAAAACGGCACCC
>JAZNDY010000304.1:0-5917 GCA_045588295.1 Acutalibacteraceae bacterium | reverse complement strand
AATATAAAGTTGTGCCCGTCAGCAAAACGGAGCTTAAGATGGTCAGGTGAACATAGTCACGTTAAAATTCAGTTCATTGAGCCGCCTGAAAAAAGGCGGTTGACCGCATCACGCAACATCCTGAATTCCTCGCCCGCAAGGGCGGGGTTATTTTTTAGCAGTTTTTCTGCGGCTTCGCGCGTTTCTTTAATCGCTTCGCCGTCAGTCATCATATTTGCAATTTTCATTTCCGGCAGACCGTGCTGCCTTGAGCCGAAGAAATCACCGGGTCCGCGCAGCTTCAGGTCTTCGTCGGCTATCCTGAAACCGTCTGTTGTTGAAGCAAGCACGTTGAGCCGCTGCGTTTCGTCGGCATCAGATATAAGGATACAGGTTGATTTTTCGCTGCCTCTGCCGATTCTGCCTCTGAGCTGGTGAAGCTGCGAAAGACCGAACCGCTCGGCGTTTTCAATAACCATAATCACCGCATTCGGCACGTCAATGCCAACCTCAATAACCGTTGTTGCCACAAGAAGCTGTATTTCGCCGCTTGAGAAGGCGTCCATAACCGCCTTTTTCTCTGCGGCTTTCATTTTGCCGTGAAGCAGACCGAGCCTGAAGCCTTTGAAGAAGCCGTCAGAAAGCTCTTTGAAAAGCTCGTTTGCGGCTGTCAGCTCCGTTGTTTCGCCTTCCTCAACAAGTGAGCAGACAATATAACCCTGCCTGCCTTGGCAAAGATGTTTTTTAACGTAACCGTAAGCACGCTCCCTTATATCGGGCGTAACAAGATATGTTTCGGTTTTCTGCCTGCCTTTCGGCATCTCGTCAAGAATGCTCAGGTCAAGGTCGCCGTAAATAATGAGCGCAAGTGTTCGCGGAATGGGCGTTGCCGACATAACGAGGGTGTGCGGATTGTTGCCTTTTGAATGCAGTGTGTTGCGTTGATTAACACCGAAACGGTGTTGCTCGTCTGTAACGGCAAGCGCAAGGTTATAAAACTCAACGTCTTTCTGAATCAGCGCGTGAGTGCCTATAACCAGCTTCGTTTCACCGCTTTTTAAAGCGGCTTTTATTTTTCTTTTTTCCGCCGCAGGTGTTGACCCTGTAAGCAGAGCGATTGTTATATCCGTGTTTTCAAAGAATTTTGCAAGCGTTTTATAATGCTGCATCGCAAGCACCTCTGTGGGCGCCATAAGCGCACTCTGGTAGCCGTTACGGATGCAGTTATAAATAAGCGCGGCGCATACCGCAGTTTTGCCCGAGCCAACGTCGCCCTGAACAAGCCTGTTCATCGGCACACCGAGCAGCATATCCTTTGCCGCTTCTGCAATTGCTCTTTTTTGTGCGCCCGTGAGCTCAAACGGCAAAAGACCGAAAAATTCACCTGTGAAGTCATTTTCCATACTCAGTGCGGTTGATTGCCTTGCTTTTGTTTTAAGTCTGAGCAGACCAAGCTCAAGCAAAAACAGCTCTTCAAAAATCAGCCTTCTGCGTGCTTCGCTGAGCATATCTTCGTTTTGGGGAAAGTGTATGTTTTGCAATGCATCCGAAAGCTCCATAAGGCAATAACCGTTGCGTATGCTTTCAGGTATCGGGTCAACGGGCTTTTCTGCAAACTGAAAAGCGGTTCTGATAAGCTTTTCAATTGCTCTTGAATTCATTCCCGCTGTTTGCGGATAAATGGGTCTTATGCCGCCCGTGCCTTCGGTTTCAACAAATTCGGGCGAATTCATTGAGCGGAAATATCCCTTACCCGTGATTTTGCCAAAGAAAAGATATTCCTTGCCCACTTCAAGCTTTTTGGCTGAATAAGGGTTGTTGAAAAAGGTTACGTCGAGAAGCATTTCACCGTCGGTTATCTCTGTTTTGTAAAGGGTCATACCTTTACGGATTCTTGCCTCGCGGCAGGGTGTGCCCACAATGGCTCTGATGCACACCGTTTCGTTGTTCGGAGCATCTTTGATTGTGGTGATTTTGCTCCAATCCTCATATGTACGGGGATAAAACGTCAGCAAGTCCCAAAGGGTAAAAATGCCGAGCTTTGCCAACATGGCGGCCCGTTTTTCACCCACGCCTTTCAGATATTTGATGCTTGCGTTTAATTCCATTTTATCTCCTTGGTTTCATATGCCGTAGGCGGTTGCCTGCAGCTTCATATTATCAATTTTGATTTTGCTCAATTCACCGTATTCAAGCCCTTTTTGCAAGGCGAGATGCGGCGAGTTTGTGTGAACGTGTATTTTGATTATTCCCGAATGCTCCGCCGCGGCAGGGCAGTCGCCGATTTCACCCAGAAAACGGCGGATATCCGTCACACTGCGGTTATCGGCTCGGGTTATAATGAATTCCGTGCAATAGATGTTTCCCGTGTATGCTTCCTGCAGTTTTGGTTGCGGCTTGAGCGTAACCGTTTTTTCAGCGCGGGAAGTGTTTGCCATGCCCTCAAAAATATGCACAAGACCTTGCGCACCTGCGTCAACAATGCCTCGTTTTTTAAGTATGGGCAACAGGTTTGCGGTTGATTTAAGAGCCGCCCTTGCACCTGACATTGCAGCCTCATAGGTCTGCGCGGTGTCTGCTCCTTTTTCAGCGGCGCAGATTGCTTTTGATGCCGCCAGCCTTATAACCGTCAGCATAGTTCCTTCCGTCGGTTTGTCAATTGCCGCATAGGCTTCCTCACAGCCCTTTTCAAGAGCTTTTGCAAGGGAGGGCGCATCAATAACCTCAAGCTTTTCAACGCTTTTTGCAAATCCGCTGAAAATCAAAGAGAATATAACACCTGAGTTGCCTCTGGCGCATTTCAGGAGTTCACCTGCCGCAAAATATGCGGTTTCGCCTGCGCTGCTGCTTGTGAATTTTTCAAGCGCCCTTGCACAGCCCCCGAGAGTCAGACTCAGGTTTGTGCCCGTGTCACCGTCGGGCACGGGAAAAACGTTGATTGCATCCACACTTTCGCTGTGTTTGGATATTTCTTTTGCTCCGCCGATGATTGCGTTTTTCAGCATTACGCCGTCTATCATTCTGCCACCGTCTTTCTGTTGGAATACGGATATATTATGGCAAAAAAACGGGCAATAATTCACTGTTATTTAAAACTCCAAGTGCCGATATCGGCATAAACGTCGCCGTCGCAGCAGGCATAGCTTGCCTTAACAGAGTTTGTGTATGATGCCGAGGCGTTTCTGTAACAAAGGGGAATAACGGGCAAATCTTCGTTAAACGTGTTGACAAAGTCCATAATTTCGCAGTCGCCAGCCAGAAGCTGTGAATATCTTTTGGCAGTGTTGCTGATGCTGCTTATGCCGAACGATGCGTTTCCGCCAAGAAAAATCGGCGAGAGGTCCATGTTGGGTGTAAGCTTTGCTTCGCCCAGATAAATATCATAATCGCCCTGTGTGAGAGCCTCAACTATTTCAGACGATTTCATCTTCTGCAGTTTAACTTCAAAGCCAAGGCTTTCAAGATATTTAACAATAAGCTCGCCTGTTTCCAGCTTGAACTGGTTTTCTGAGTTAACAATAAGCTTTATTTCTCTTGCCGCAACGTCAACGCCCGATTCTGAGATAAGCTGGGCGGCATCCTGCGCATTCTTGCTGATAATAAGGTCTTTTGATGCAAGCATATACCAATCAGGGTTAAACGGTGAATATGCTTCTCTGGCGTGCCCCTGGAACGCGCTTGAAACTATTTCCTGCCTGTCAACAGTAAGGTTGACTGCGCGGCGCACAAGCTCGTTTGCAAAAACGTCACTTGCGCTGTTGAATGCCAGATATACAAAATTGTTTATGCCCATTTCAACGCTGTGTGCGTTGATTCTGTTGTAAATTCCGCTGCTCAGGTCATTATAGTTAAAAGCAGTGTTGCCCACTTCAAGGCTTGATATAACTGCGCTTTCATCCTTGACGGGCAGAAGCTTGATTGTTTTGATAACGGGCGTGAAGCCGGGTTTGGCAGTGTTTGCCGTCAGCGTGATGCCGTCGCCCGAAACGTTTGGAGTGTATCTTCCGAATCCGACTGCAAGGTCGTTTTCATCACCGTTTTTAATAATCGGAAAATCAAGGCAGGAAAGGGCGTAAGGGTCGTTGTTTGTGAGCTGAAAAATAATAACGTTGCCCTCGTATGCGCCTGCCGATTCAAAGTTTGCAAGCCTTGCCGCATATGCGGGCGAAGTTTTTGCTTTTTCAAACGAAGCTTTAACGTCTGTAACGGTGATTTTTGTTCCGTCGCTGAATGCATATGAGCCGAGAGTGACTTTAACTGTTTTGCCATCAACAACGCCGTTGACTGCAAGGTTAAACACAGGGGAATATGCCGCATCAAGCTTGAAGAGTCCGTCATAAATAAGGCGAAGCACCTGCAGGTTTGCAGACGTTGTGCAGGTGAAAGGGTTGAGTGTATCCTCACCCGAATAGGCAAGGTTAAGCGTGCCTGCGTTAACCTCGGTTTGCACAGGTGCGGTGGTGGATTCTTTTTCCGGTTTAATTTCTGCCGTGCAGGCGGTGCATAAAACAAACACACAGCACAGCAACAGAGCGATTATCTTTCTCATATTTTTATTCCTTGTTCACTAAATCTTTGATTATTTTGCCTGCCATAATCAGACCTGCCGTGCCCGGCACAAACGGCAACGAGCCGGGTGTTTGCCGTTTGCCGTCGTTTTTATCGTCAAAAAGCGGTTTTGCCGCCTCTTCGGGTGACCACACTACGCAGAGCTTTTTGATTCCTCTGTTTTTCAGCTCACGGCGCATAACTCTGCAAAGAGGACAGACAGACGTTTTTGAAATGTCGTCAATCCTGAAAAGCGTCGGGTCTGATTTGTTGCCCGTGCCCATACAGGCGATGATGGGTATTTCAAGCTCCTGCGCTTTTTTTGCAAGGTCAATTTTTGCGCTCACGGTGTCAATCGCATCGGCAATATAATCATATTGCTCAAGCTCAAATTCCTCTGCATTTTCAGGCAGATAGAATTTTTGCAGAGCCGTAACACTGCAATCGGGGTTAATATTCCTGATTCTTTCTTTAATAACCTCAACCTTGGGTTTGCCGACGGTTGAAACAAGCGCGCAGAGCTGGCGGTTGATGTTTGATTCGGCAACGCAATCGCTGTCAACAACAGTCAGGCTGCCCACACCTGCTCTTGCAAGCGCCTCCGCCGTGTAAGAGCCCACGCCGCCCAGACCGAAAAGTATAACCTTGCTTTCTGCAAGCTTTTTGGTTGAATCGGCGCCGAGGAGCATCTCACTGCGCAGAAATCTGCCGTTATCCATCACAACCGCATCCTTTCAAAATATATTATATCATTATATATAATACAACAAACCGTTGCCTGCTGTAAACCTTAAATTTAAAATTAATATTTAATCTTTGTAAACTTTGTTATTGACACTTAAATTTCCTTTTGAGATAATGTTAATATCTAATGTAATTTTAATGGTTTTGGTATAATATCTCAATCAGCCTAAAGGAGGATTTACAATGAGAATTCTTGTTGCTGAAGATGAAAAAAGCCTTAACAGAATTATTGCAAAGCAGCTTAAAGCATCGGGTTACAGCGTTGACTGCTGCTTTGACGGCAAAGAGGCTTATGATTTTATAAGCATGACGGATTATGATGCCGCTGTTTTTGACGTTATGATGCCGAAGCTTGACGGTTTTGCTCTTCTTAAAAAGATAAGGAGTGAGGGCAACAGTCTGCCTGTTTTGTTTCTTACCGCGCGTGACAGCATTGAGGACAGGGTAGAGGGGCTTGATATCGGCGCAGACGATTATCTGGTCAAACCTTTTGCTTTTGAAGAACTGCTTGCCAGAATAAGAGTTCTGATAAGAAAAAACAGTGTTTCAAAATCAAACGTTATTTCTGTTGCCGATTTGACCGTTGATATTTCAAACAGAAGGGTCACGAGAGACGGCAGGGATATTTCTCTTTCTGCCAAAGAGT
>JAZNDY010000303.1:0-3963 GCA_045588295.1 Acutalibacteraceae bacterium | reverse complement strand
GGGCTTGAGTCCGTCTCTTACATCGGGAAGTGCACGGGAAGTAATAACCGTCATCGAATAATCAAGGAACGATTTGCGCACTTCTTTATTTAAATCGACATTTATAATTTTTTGAGTGTCGCGTGCGTCACCAAAGCTCATAATCAATTAGTCCTTTCTGCAAAAATCATATATCAAGATTCTGAACGAATTTTGCATTCTGCTCAATGAATTCGCGGCGGGGTTCAACCTTGTCACCCATCAGAATTGAGAAGGTTTCATCAGCCTCCATAGCATCTGCAAGAGTAACGCGGAGCATAATTCTTGTTGCAGGGTCCATAGTTGTTTCCCAAAGCTGGTCGGGGTCCATTTCACCAAGACCTTTATATCTCTGGATATCACAACTGCCGCCAAGCTCTGCAACCTTCTGGTCTCTTTCTTCGTCCGAGAAAGCGTAGGCAAATTTTTTGCCCTTGCTGACCTTGAACAGCGGAGGCTGCGCAAGGAAAACGTGACCCTCTTCAATCAGAGGACGCATATAGCGGAAGAAGAACGTGAGAAGAAGAACTCTGATGTGAGCGCCGTCGACGTCGGCATCGGCCATAATAACTATCTTCTCATAGCGGAGCTTGCTCAAATCAAACTCATCACCGATACCTGTTCCGAGAGCCATAACAACGGGCTGAAGCTTTTCGTTGCCGATAACTCTGTCAAGCCTTGCCTTTTCAACGTTGAGCATCTTACCCCAAAGAGGAAGAATTGCCTGATAAGTTCTGTCTCTGCCTTCTTTTGCAGTGCCGCCTGCCGAGTCACCCTCTACGATGTATATTTCTGTGCCTTCAGCCTGCTTCTCTGTGCAGTCAGCAAGCTTACCGGGAAGTGAGTTGCCTTCAAGAACGGATTTTCTTCTTGCCTGTTCACGGGCTTTTCTTGCAGCCTCTCTTGCCCTTGCGGCATCGAGAGCCTTTGAGAAAATAGCCTTTGCAACGGCAGGATTTTCTTCAAAATATGTCATCAGCTTGTCGTAAACAAGAGCGTTTACGAGCGACTGAATATCTGTGTTGCCGAGTTTGCCTTTGGTCTGGCCCTCAAACTGAGCTTCGGTCAGCTTAACAGAGATGATTGCCGTAAGACCTTCTCTAACATCATCGCCCGAAAGCTTTTTGTCGCCATCCTTGAGAATCTTATATTTTTTGCCGTAATCGTTGAATACTCTTGTCAGTGCATTTTTAAAGCCTGTTTCGTGAGTACCGCCGTCAACGGTGCGAACGTTGTTTGCAAACGAAAGAATCAGCTCGTTATAGCTGTCGTTATAGAAAAGAGCAACTTCTGCATATCTGTCACCCTTTGCGCCGGAGAAGTGAACGGGTGTTTCGTGAAGCGGTGTAAGACCTCTGACACCTGTCAGATACTCTGCAAAAGACGAAAGACCGCCCTCATAGCAATATTCGTGTTCAACAACGTTTTCAGGGTCACGGCTGTCAGTCAGCTTGATTGAAAGACCCGCGTTGAGGAAAGCGGATTCTCTGAGTCTTCTCTCAAGAGTTTCAAAATCATAAACGGTTGTTTCCTGGAAGATTGCAGGGTCAGCCTTGAAGCGGATAAGTGTGCCCGTTTCGTCTGTGTCACCAACAATCTCAAGGTCTGTTGCTATGTTACCGCCGTTAACAAAGCGCTGGCGGTGAATATGGCCTGCCTGCGAAACCTCAACCTCAAACCACTCTGAAAGCGCGTTAACAACCGACGAGCCAACGCCGTGAAGACCGCCCGAAACTTTATATCCGCCGCCGCCGAACTTGCCGCCTGCGTGCAGAACGGTAAGAACAACAGTAACTGAGGGCAGACCCATTTTTTCATTGATGCCGACGGGAATACCGCGTCCGTTATCGCGAACGGAAATTACGTTACCCGGCTCAATACCGACTTCGATGTGTGTGCAGTAGCCTGCAAGCGCTTCGTCGATGGAGTTATCAACGATTTCATAAACAAGGTGGTGCAGGCCTCTGGGGCCTGTTGAACCGATATACATACCGGGCCTTTTACGAACAGCCTCAAGACCTTCAAGAACCTGAATCTGACTCGCATCATATTCCTCGGTAACAACGGTATCCATTTCTTCAGCATCGCCTTCAAAAACGGTAACTTCCTCTTCGGGAGTTTCCTGAATGCCGTTCAATTCAATGTTTTTTTCGTTTTCCACTTAATTACCCTCCGAATCACATTCCAAGGCTTGAAAGAATTCCGCTCTTTTTCTTTTCTTTCTTGGGTTTATACTTGGGCGGATTTTCAAGCTTCATTTTTGCTCCCTTACCGTTTTTGGAAGCAAGGAATTTATTGACGTTGATAACAACGCTTGTCATATCGTCGCTCATATAGTCAACACAAGCAGCAAGCATTTCCTGGTTGTTTTCCATCGAACCGAGAATCGTTACCGCAATGATGCTCTGAACGTCGTTGTTGCCGTCTTCATAAATATCGTTAAGCAGGTTAAAGAGCTTTTTCATTTTTGTGGGGTTGTTTTCTCTTATGGTTTCGTGAACAACGGCATTGCCGTGTTTAACAAAGAAATCCTCGGGCAGGAACACGCCGTATTTTTCGCAGTTTGCTTTGTATTCTTCGCGAAGCTCAGGATAGATAGCGGTGAATCTGTTTGCCAGAGTGTTTGCATCGTAAGTAACCATACCACTCTTTGCAGCAGCCTTTGAAACAGGCTGAGGAAGCTTGTTTTTAACAGGCTTCTGAGCTTTTGTGCCGTAATGCTCAACAAGAGTTTCACTGAATTCGTTTGCGACGTATCTTGCGTCCTTATCGTTTGCGGTTTCAGCCTCAAGCAAAGCAACGGAAAGGCTGACATAATCGCTCGGGAGAATTTCGCCCTCTTTTTTTGCGCCGAAGAGTGTAATCTTGTTGTTGAAATATTCAACCTTGATCGCTTTGTTTTCGCCCTTATATTCGATAGTGATTCTGCCGCTGTTTTCAACTGCGGGCATAGAGCCTTTTTCTGTTTCCGCAGGGATAACGGGCGCAAAGCCGCAGTCCGCAACGGTTTCGCTCATATTCTTATAAATATCGTTAAGAACGGGATAAATGTCAGCCATAATGATTCTCCTTTTAATAAGAAAATTTTTTACGCCATATTATAACATATTCTAACTATATAATTATTCTATATTAGAATAATAATACAATATATTAAAATATTTTATATATATAGTGTGAGTTTTTTACACCAAAATATTCCAAACGGTAAATTTTTTGTAAAATATTCGCTTATTGACTAATTTTTTCTGTTATGCTAATATATATAAACTGTAAAAGCTAAAATGGGTGTGAAGGCGCCTTTATAGGTCAAATATAATTTATCAAAGGTGATTTGAATGAAGAAAAAAGTTCTTGTTCTTTTCGGCGGTGTTTCAAGCGAGCATGACGTTTCGCTCAATTCCGCTTCATCTGTTATGAAGAATATTCCTGCAGACAAATATGACGTCGTGCCTATGGGTATCACCAAAGACGGCAGATGCTACGTTTTCAACGGCTCATACGACCTCCTGCCCGGCGGCAACTGGCTCAACGACGAATCTCTGCTTGAGCCTGCAGTTATTTCCTGCGACCGCTCACACCACGGCATAATCCGCCTCGCAGACTGCGCAAAGGTTGAATATATCGACGTTGTTTTCCCCGTGCTTCACGGCAAAAACGGTGAAGACGGCACAATGCAGGGTCTGCTTGAGATTTCAGGCATCCCCTACGTTGGCTGCAACACCGCAGCAAGCGCAATTTGTATGGATAAAGCCTTCACAAACGCTATGGCAGACTTCCACGGTATCCCCCAGGCAAAGTGGACTGCTTTTGATAAACACGCTTATACGGGCGATAAAGCCGCGCTTCTGGCTTCAGCTGCCGACAAACTCGGCTTCCCGATTTTTGTTAAACCCGCAAACGCAGGCTCATCTGTAGGCATCAGCAAAGCAAAAAATATTGCCG
>JAZNDY010000302.1:0-2999 GCA_045588295.1 Acutalibacteraceae bacterium | reverse complement strand
TCTGTGAGGGTCAAAGAAAAGGTTGTCGATATGCTGCTGAGCAGATTCAAGAGTAACGGGCTCACCGGGACGAAGCTTTTTGAAAACTTCCATAAGAGCTTCTTCGGTGTTCTTTGTTTCATCCTTTTCAAGGGTTGCTTCAAGCTTCGCATCCTCACCGAAGAAACGGCGGATGTCATCGTTTGAGCTTAAGCCGAGAGCACGAATGAACGCAGTGATGTAGATTTTTCTGTTTTTATCGATGCGAACATAGAAGATGTCGTTTGCATCTGTTTCGTATTCAAGCCAGGCACCTCTGTTGGGGTTGATTGTGCTTGTGTAAAGCTCAATACCTGTCTTGTCGTGTGTCATGCCGTAATAAACACCGGGAGAACGAACAAGCTGAGAAACGATAACTCTTTCTGCACCGTTGATAACGAAAGTACCGCTGTCAGTCATAATGGGAAAATCGCCCATAAAGACTTCGGACTCCTTGATGATGCCGGTTTCCTTGTTCTGGAGGCGAACCGTAACTCTCATGGGAGCAGCATAAGTAGCGTCTCTTTCTTTGCACTCACGCACGGTGTACTTGGGCTTGTCATCCATACGGTAGTCAACAAAGCTGAGCACCCAGTTGCCGGTATAGTCTGTGATATCTGCCATATCACGGAATACCTCTTTGAGGCCGACTTCGATGAACCACTTGTAAGATGCCTTCTGAATCTCAATGAGGTTGGGCATATCCATTACTTCATTGATTTTTCCGAAGCTCTGGCGGATTCTGTTGCCGCGTTTAACGGGATTAACTTTCAGCATTAGGCTAAATCACTCCGTTCCTTAATTTTTCCATCGGTGATGGAAACCGAAATTTTTGCTCGAAATTCCCTTATAATTTAAAATAATTAAGCGCAAATTATCTTAAATTATAGGGTATTTCTTTCCATTATAAAGTCAGGATAAAATTATATCCATACAGTGCCTGTTTGTCAACCTTTATTTTATAAGAAATTATATTAAAAATTAAAGTTTGTGCATTCGTACGAAATTTCAATATAAATGTAAAAATATTTTGTGTATTATTTTTTCTGTTTTGGCTAATTTGAACAACAAAAAAAATCTCTGTTACCGTCAGACAACAGAGATTTTTATATACCGGGTTAATAATTCATTTATTCTTGCTGTAAAAGCAATAACATTACATTTTGATTACAGTGTAATCCTTTTCGTTAGCGCAAGCATGTGTTTTTTCGCAGCAAAGAGCGCGGATATCCGCCGCCCTGCATTCAATTTCAAACACTCTTAAGGCATCATCATCTGCCTTTGAAAAGTCTGCCGTTTTTGAAATCAGCGGCAATTTGCGTCTTTCACTTGTGAGTTTGATGAGTTCTGCTCCCCTGCCATTCAAGCCAAGCAAACGGACATAAGGCACGGGAACGGCAAGGTCTTTTGCTGTTATTCCTATAAGACTGTTTAGAATGATTCTTCTTATTCTGGCGTGTGTATAACGCTTTGTTTTTGCCATATCATATAGTTCTGAAAGCGTTGTTGCACAAGCCGCCGCAGAAAGAATACGGTTTTCAATACCTTCGCTTACGTTGGGGGCAAGCGCAAGCTCTTCACATCCGACGGTTCGCATTTTATACAAAACGGCTGTTTCAAATTTGTCTGAATTAACAACGGCGTTACCTGTTTTAAGCTCTGATTCAAATATTTTTGCCGCAGCTTCGGGAACAAAACTCTGCCAGTTGCCGCCAATTTTAATTAATTCACGGATATATGATGCGGAAGCTATACCGCCGCAGTCACCGTTTTCTCCGTGGCCTGCGCCCATTCTTTGAAACGTGACGGGCTTCATTCTGCTGCCAAGCAATTCAATTGCCGCCGCATATTCTGCGCCGAGAATGTTATTCGGGCTCTGAATAACGTCGGCAAGCATCGGGTCAACCGCCCTCAATGCATTTTCCCTTGCCGCGGCAAAGGTTATGCCTGTTTTAATTTCATCGGCAATTTTCTGCTGAACTTCATCGGAATAAACCGCCCTTGCAGCGGATAAAATAAGCTGAGCATCACCGCATTCACTGCCAAAAACAAGCTCATCAACGCAACCGAGAGCGTCAAGCACACGCACACCTGCCCTGGCAAAACTCTGCGCACCCGATGCCGCATAAACAACGGGTAACTGCAAAACAAGGTCTGCGCCGCATTCAAGCGCCGCCCTTGCTCTGGCTTTTTGCCCGAAGATTGCAAACTCGCCCCTCTGCACACAGTTGCCGCTCATAACGGCAACAACGTGGGTTGCGCCGTTTTCTCTTGCCTTGTTTATAAGCAGCTCGTGCCCCTTGTGGAAAGGGTTATATTCAGCTATAATTCCGACAATTTTCATTTTTTACCTCGATATCGATAAAATATACTTGAAAAAATTATTTTATGGTTATATAATATAAC
Source organism: Acutalibacteraceae bacterium (assembly GCA_045588295.1). Classification (GTDB taxonomy): domain Bacteria; phylum Bacillota; class Clostridia; order Oscillospirales; family Acutalibacteraceae; genus CAG-177. The sequence continues at coordinate 575 of JAZNDY010000302.1, read as the reverse complement.
AGTTATAAGCTTAAATCAAGCTAATTATTCACGATTTGGAGTGTTAATATGAAAGTTCTTGTTATCAACTGCGGCAGTTCATCTCTCAAATATCAGCTTTTTGATATGGACACAGAATTTGTGATTGCAAAAGGCAACTGCGAAAGAATCGGCGTTGACGGCAAAATCGGCGGTTCAACATCTGACGGACGCAAGTTCGAATATAACGTTGACTTTGCAAACCACACTGCAGCTTTCCTTGAGGTTAAGAAAGTTCTCACAGAAGGCGACTGCAAGGTTCTTGAAAGCCTTGACGAAATTTCAGCTATCGGCCACAGAGTTGTTCAGGGCGGCGCTCTCTTCAACGAAAGCGTTCTTGTTACAGACGAAGTTATCGAAGGCATCCGCAGCCTTTGCGACCTTGCTCCCCTTCACAACCCCGCTCACATTCAGGGTATTGAAGCTTGCCGCAGCGTTTTCGGCACCGAGCTTCCCCAGGTTGTTGTTTTTGATAACGCCTTCCATTCAACAATGCCCCCCGAGGCTTATATCTTCCCCGTACCCTATGAATATTATGAAAAATATCAGGTTCGCCG
>JAZNDY010000301.1:0-2737 GCA_045588295.1 Acutalibacteraceae bacterium | reverse complement strand
CGATGAATATGCACGCAACCTCAAAAAATCTCTATGGCCCGTATAAACACGATGCAGAATTTGAAAAATATATGCACGAAGAAATCAAAAACCCCGGTTCATACGAAGGCCCAACAAGCTGTGTGCTTGCAGACGGCAGATGGTGTTTGTTCCTTGATTTTTTCGGCTGTGAAAAAGAAAAAATGGGCTACGTTCCTTTTGTTTCAGAAGAACCCGGCAAAGCCGTATTTGAAAGAATGAATGAGGGATTTTCGTTCCCCTACGGTTTCAAACACGGCGGCATTATTGAAATAACCGACGAAGAATACGAAAGACTCAAGGCGTTATAATTACAGACGGGGTGCAGACCTTCTGTGATTTAAAATAAAACTGAATATTTTGGAGGAAAGAAAAATGGCAAAAATTATTTCAATTCCGCTTGCAATTATCCTTTCAATCTTTTCGCTTGTTTTCCCTGCAAAGAATGATAAGGTTGATGCTGAAAAGTGGAACACAAACTACCCTTATATCTTTGTTCACGGCCTTATGGGTTGGGGCAGCTATGATTCGCAGTATAAGCTGATGCCCTATTGGGGTATGTTCGGCGGCGAGCTTCTCGGCAAGCTTGAAAAGCAGGGCTTTGATTGCTATGCGGCATCTGTTGCACCGAGCGACAGCGCCTGGGACAGAGCTTGCGAGCTCTATGCTCAGCTTACAGGCACGGTGACCGATTACGGCGCAGAGCACAGCGAGCGTTGCGGTCACGAGCGTTTCGGCAATGATTTCACAGGCAAAGCACTGATTGAGAAATGGGATTCAGAAAACAAAATCAATCTTCTCGGCCATTCATTCGGAGGCGCAACAATCCGCGTTTTTGCTTCGCTTATGGCAACGGGCAGTCAGGCAGAAATGGAAGCTACAGGAAGCGAAACTTCACCGCTTTTTACAGGCGGAAAGGCAGATTGGATTTATTCGCTGACTTCACTTGCCGCACCGCATAACGGCACAAGCACATATAATGTTGGCGAAGACCCTTCAACACCGCCTGTTTATGAAAACGAGGGCGCAAAGGATAACGCCGCATACGATATGTATATTGATAATGCGCTTGAGCTTAACAAAACAATTGTCACAAGTGAAGAAAGCTATTATTTTTCGTTCGCCTGCACAGCAACGGATAAGAATGAAAACGGAACGTATACTGCTGACAATAAAATAATGGAATTTCTTTTCAGAAGCAGTGCAAACGAAATGGGCAAATATACGGGCGTCACCAAAGGCGGCTACGTTATTGATGAAAGCTGGCTTGAAAATGACGGCTTGGTAAACACCGTTTCTGCTCTTGCTCCTTCAAGCGCACCGTCACAGCCCTATGAGGCAGGTGATGTTTCAAAGGGCGTGTGGAATATTATGCCCGTTTACAGAGGCGACCATATGTCGCTCCAGGGCGGTCTTTTCAAGGTTAACGATAATGTAAAAGCATTCTATATTGAACATCTCAATATGATTAATTGTCTTTGATAACCCCTTTCTGCTTTTCGGCACAGCAGATGATTTAATAACAATAAAGGCTTGCGGATTTTGCTGCAAGCCTTTTTATGTTATATCAATATCAGTTTTGTCAAATTCTCAACAGTTTCTGCAATAAAAGTTGCACCTGCGGATTCAAGCTCATTGCGGCTTCCGTAGCCGTAAAGCACGCCTATGGAATCAAGCCCTGTTTTGTTTGCTCCTATGATATCGTGCTCTCTGTCGCCAACCATTATGCAGGCAGATTTATCCGTAACGCCTGCACTTTCAAGGGCATATTCAATAACCTCCGCTTTGGCGGTGCGTGTGCCGTCAAAGTTACTGCCGGCAACAAAGTCAAAATATTTATCCAAGCCGAAATGCCGCATAATTTCTTTTGCAAACGGCTCGGGTTTTGAGGTGGCAAGAATCAGCTTTTTGCCGTCATTTTTTAGTTTTTCAAGCATTTCCGGCACATCGTCATAAACCTCGTTTTCGTAAAGACCCTTAACACGAAAACGCTCTCTGTAATAATCAATTGCCGTCTGCGCTTTTTCTTTGCTGAAGCCGTAATCCGCCATAAACGAATCAAGCAGGGGAGGACCGATAAAATGGTTGAGCGTTGAAATATCCTCAACCTCAATGCCGAATTTTTTCAGCGCATATGCAACACAAGTGGTTATGCCCACGGCAGGGTCGGTCAGCGTGCCGTCAAGGTCAAAAAGGATGTATTTATATTCTTTCATTTTTTACCTCAAAAAACAGGCGGCACTCATAACGAATGCCGCCTTGATAATTATTTAATGTTATTCTTAAGAGTGTTGAGCTCTGCTGCAAGTGCATCGGGAATCTTGTCAAACTTGCTGTAGAATTCTTCGATGCCTGCGATTTCGTCGCCCCAGAGGGAAACGTCAACGCTGAGAAGTTCCTTGAGCTGGTCTGCGCTTACTTCATCTTCGATGCCTTCAAGGTTGATATCCTCTGCCTTGGGAACAAAGCCGATAGCTGTTTCGTCAGCATCAACCTTGCCTTCGCAACGGTCAATAATCCAATCAAGAACACGAAGGTTGTCGCCGAAACCGGGCCACATGAAGTTGCCTTCGTCATCCTTACGGAACCAGTTAACGTTGAAGATCTTGGGAGCTTTTTCGGGGTCAAGACCTGCACCGATGTTGATCCAATGCTGCCAGTAATCAGCCATGTTGTAGCCGCAGAAGGGAAGCATTGCCATGGGGTCACGGCGAACAAC
>JAZNDY010000300.1:0-5005 GCA_045588295.1 Acutalibacteraceae bacterium | reverse complement strand
CACAGTCAAGACCGCACTGCATAGCCATTGTGTAGAATACCGCGTTAACGTCTGCTCTTGTGGGCAGACCGAATGATATGTTTGAAACTCCAAGACTTGTGCGTATGCCTTTTGCGTTTAGCATTCTGACCGCCTCAAGAGTAACGTTTGCGCTGTTCATATCGCTTGAAACAGCCATCGCAAGGGGGTCAACAATAATCTCGTTTTTGCCGATGCCGTATTTTTCAGCTTCGGTAATTATTTTTTCTGCAACGGCAACTCTGCCTTCTGCGGTTTCGGGGATACCGTTTTCATCAAGCGTAACAGCAATTGCACAGCCGCCGTATTTTTTTATCAGCGGAAACACTGCCGCCATGCTTTCTGCTTTGCCGTTAACGGAGTTTATAAGCGGTTTGCCGTTATAGAGCCTCATTGCCGCTGCCATTGCATCATAATCAACCGTGTCAATCTGAAGCGGCAAATCGCAGACAGCCTGCAGAGAGGCAACAACTTTGGTGAGCATTGCTTTTTCGTCAATTTCAGGCAGACCTACGTTAACGTCGAGAATTGAGACGCCTTTTTTATTCTGTGAAATTCCTTCGTTGAGGATATAATTCAAATCGTTTCTGCGCAAAGCTTCTTTGAAAAGCTTTTTGCCCGTGGGGTTGATTCTTTCGCCTATAATCACGGGAGCATTGCCGATTTCAACTGCGTGAGTGTATGAGGAAACAACGGTTTTGCTTTTCTTTGAAGGAAGTGCAAACGGCAGATTTTTTGTTTTCTCAACCGTTTTGCAGATATATTCGGGCGTTGTGCCGCAGCAACCGCCGATGATTGTTGCGCCTGCCGCAACAATTTCACACATAATGTCAGAAAACTCTTCTGCATCAACGTCAAAAACACTTTTGCCGTCAACCATTCTGGGCAGACCTGCGTTGGGGTTGACGATAATCGGCACGGAAGCGTATTTTGCCGTTTCAGCGGCAATTTCAAGCATCTGCTTCGGACCCATTGAACAGTTCAAACCGAGTGCATCAACGCCAAGACCCTCAAGCATCGCAACCATTGCGGCAGGGTCGGCGCCCGTCATAAGCTTGCCGTTGTCACTGTATGCGTTGGTAACAAAAACGGGCAGACTGCAGTTTTCTTTTGCCGCAATCACAGCCGCTTTTGTTTCATATGAGTCGTTCATTGTTTCAATCAGAATAAGGTCAGCACCTGCGGCGGCACCGATTCTGACCGTTTCCGCAAAAACAGAAACAGCCTCCTCAAACGGTAAATCACCCAGCGGCTCAAGCATTTTGCCGGTTGAACCGATATCAAGCGCAACGTATGCATCATAACCCTCACACGCCTGCTTTGCGTTGCTGATTGCGGCAGTTATGATTTCCTCAAGGTTATCAAACTTAAACCTGTTTGCGCCAAAAGTGCAGGCGGTTATGATGTTGGCGCCGGCTTCAAGATAAAGGCGGTGCATTTTTTGGATTTTATCGGGGTTGGTAAGATTCCACGTTTCAGGCGAAACGCCTGCTTCAAGCCCCCAGGATTGGAGCAGAGTACCTGCTCCGCCGTCAAAATAAGTTATTCCGTTTCTGATTTTTTTAAGAACAGTCATTTGTGTACCTTCTTTATGAATAAGGGCAGTTTGCACGGTTGCAGACCATACATCCCTTTTGGTTTTTGCATTTATTTTTTTCTTTGCTTAAGCCGATGATTGCCGTAACGGATTTAACGGGCGTGAGCATACCGCTTTCTGTCAGCGCAAGACCGATATGCTTTTTTGCTTCAAGGCGGTCAAGAATAATCTGCTGGCAATCAAGCGTTAAATCGCCGTAACCCGGGCTGAAGCGCGGGCGCAGATAGTCAACGTCACCGACCTTGCGGTTTATATAGTCACAAAAAGCCTCAATTGCCGCAGAGCCGATTGAATCCGTCACCATGCCTTTAACAGGGGAGAGCAAAGAGTTTTTTGCAATCAGCCTTTGCACGGCAACGCCTGTTGTGGCGGCAAAAACAAAAGCTGTTTCGCAGTTTTTTAAGTTGCCTGTAAGCGATTTGCTTTCGCTTTGCATAAAGCCGAGGCAGATTTTGCCGTCTTTTTCGCAGCAATCAACCTGAGTGATGCAGGCTTTATAATCAACGCATTCAAGAAATTCTTTTTTGCATTCTTCAATAATCGGCTCGATTTCGGGTGTTATCTTTGCACCGAAGTAGCCGAGGTATTCTTCAATCGCATTTTGGCTGATTTCAATTTCGTCAGCCTTTGCAAAAATCAGCTCAATCATTGTTTATCCTCTGTTTTTTCTTTGTTTTTGAAGATGAATAGTTTGCTGAAAACATAATTGAGAATAATAACAATAACGGCAACAACGATTTTTGCAAGCAGCTCGTTCATATTGAGCAGCGAAACCATAACAAACATCATTACACTCTCAACGGCAAAAGAAAACAGTCTTGCGCCCACAAAAGCGATGAATTCCTTTGCGGCAACGGCAGGCTTCCAGCTTTTTGATTCAAAAACAAACAGCTTGTTTGTGAAGAAAGCAAAAAGCACACCGGCAACCCAGGCGATTGTGTTTGCATCAAGGTATTCCGAGCCGTCAGAGAGAAAATCAATTGCCTTTTCCCAGCCGAGCGATGTGAACGCAGAGTTAAGAACACCGCTCCAGCCGATTGAGATAAACAGCTTTTTGAACAGCCAGAAAGTCAGCAGGTTAACGGCGGTTGTGAGCACGCCGAAAACAAGATACAAAACCATTTCACGCGTGAAGAATTTATCAATAAGCTTACCGATAAAACTTTCTTTCCTGAATATCTTAAAAAGTAATTCTCTGATTTTATCAATCATTATAATCAGCCCTTTCAGCATAAACTTATCTATTATATATTTTAAAACAATTGCGTAATAAAGTCAATAAAGGGTTGCATTTTTGATACAATATGATAAAATACTATTTAATATAAAATTTAAGGACGAACACAAGATGAAGCCTGAAAAGAAGAACAGAATATATTTTATTGACGAGCTTCGCGGCTTTGCCGTTTTGTGTATGGTGTTTTATCACGCCTTTTATATTCTCAGCTCAATGTACGGCTATGTGTGGGCGGATAAGCTTTTTCGCTTTTTTATGCCTGTTCAGCCGTTTTTTGCAGGTCTGTTCATCTTTATTTGCGGCGTGTCCTGTTCGCTTTCAAAGAGCAACCTCAAAAGGGGACTCAAAATCGCAGGCGCGGCGGCAGGCGTGACGCTTGTTACGGCGGTTATTATGCCGAAGCTCGGGTTTATTGAGTGTGAAATTTATTTCGGCATTCTGCATCTGCTTGCAGTCTGTGTTTTAACCTGCGCAGTGCTTCAAAAACCGCTCGGCAAGCTTTCGCCTTTTGCGGGCATTCTGCTGTGCGCCGTGCTTTATCCGTTCACAAGCGGAATTTCGTCAGGCACGTTATCATACGGCGATTTTTTGGTTATCGAGCTTCCCAAGCAACTTTATGAAAGCAATTACCTTGCTCCGCTCGGTATCTATTCGTCAGATTTCTTTTCAGCAGATTATTTTTCAATATTTCCAAACATTTTTGTGTTTTTCGGCGGTGTGTTTGCCGGCAGATATTTCAAGGCAAGCGGTTTTCCGCAGTGGGCATATCCGCAAAGGTCAAAGCCTCTCGGCTTGCTTGGCAGAAATACCCTTATAGTCTATATTGCTCATATGCCGTTAATCTATGCCGTAACAGAGCTTGTGCGGCTGGTTATGCGGTTGGTTAAATAAGTTAATTTTGTTTCAGACAGGAGATATAATTATGAGTCAGTCATGCAGCGGCAACTGCTCAAGCTGTTCATCAGCAGGCGGTTGCTCATCAAAAAAAGAAGATTTAAGAATCCCCGGCGGTCCTTTCAGCAACGTTAAAAAAGTTATCGGCGTTGTCAGCGGTAAGGGTGGCGTTGGCAAATCACTTGTAACGTCAATGCTCGCAAGCGCTATGCAGGCAAGAGGTAACGCCTGTGCAGTGCTTGATGCGGATATCACAGGTCCTTCAATCCCCAAGTCATTCGGCATCAAAACCAGAGCAAAGGCAGACGAAACAGGTCTTCTGCCCGAAGAAAGCAACACAGGCATCAAGATTATGTCCGTTAACCTTCTGCTTGAGAGTGAGGATTCACCCGTTGTCTGGAGAGGCCCCGTTATTTCAGGTGTTATCCAGCAGTTCTGGAAAGACGTTGCCTGGGGCGACGTTGATTATATGTTTGTTGATATGCCTCCCGGAACAGGCGATGTTTCGCTCACTGTTTTCCAGAATCTTCCCGTTGACGGCATCGTTATTGTTACAACTCCGCAGGACCTTGTAACAATGATTGTTAAAAAGGCTTTCAATATGGCAAAGCTTATGAACATTCCCGTTCTCGGTCTTGTTGAAAATATGAGCTACGTTGAGTGCCCCGACTGCGGCAAAAAGATTTTTGCTTTTGGTGAGAGCAAGCTTGAAGAAGTTGCAAAAGAGCTTGACGTTCCCGTTCTTGCAAGGCTTCCCATTGACCCTGCAACAGCAGCTCTTGTTGATAAGGGCGCAGTTGAGCTTGCAGACGATAAATATGTTGCAGACGCAGTTGATTTTTTGTCAAAAATGCAGTAAAATTATTAAGTTAAATCTTTTCAGGAGTTGAAAATATGCTTGATATTAAGTTTTTAAGAGAAAATCCCGACCTCGTTAAAGAGAATATCAAAAAGAAGTTTCAGGATTCAAAGCTCGCTCTTGTTGACGAAGTAATCGAACTTGATGCAAAATCAAGAGCAGTTAAAACGGAAGCTGATTCTCTCAGAGCAAACCGCAACAAGGTTTCAAAAGAAATCGGTGCGCTTATGGCTCAGGGCAAAAAAGAAGAAGCTATGGCTGCAAAGTCAAAGGTAACCGAGTTTTCCGAAAGACTTGCAGAGTGCGAAAAGCTTGAAGCTGAATATGCCGAAAAGGTTACAAAGATTATGATGATTATCCCCAATATCATCGACCCCAGTGTGCCTATCGGCAAAGACGA
>JAZNDY010000299.1:0-8163 GCA_045588295.1 Acutalibacteraceae bacterium | reverse complement strand
CTGAACGTTTTAAGGGCAGAAAAGTTGCATATTTTGTTTCGCCTTCAATCCATAAAAGTTGGGATAACCGTGACCAGCAGTTTATTGTTTACGTTAACGGTAAAATGGTGCAGGGTCTTGACGTTAACCACGCACACATCTTTTTGACAGACTGCGCCCAAGGCGGCGAAGAGTTTGATATAGCACTTAATGCTTATTGTGATGACTGGACATATTCAGGCAAGGTGCAGTTACAGGCAACACTCAAAACTTATGATGCTGACGTTAATGCGCTTTATTACGATATCCGCATTCCGTGGGAAACCGCTCATAATTATAACCATGATTCCATTGACAGAGTTGACATAATTAAGGTTCTTAATGAAGCGTGCAATATGCTTGAAATGTCAACACCTGATTACGACGTGTTCAAAGCTTCTGTTAAAGCGGCAAGTGCTTATCTTCATGAAAATATTTACGGTGAAAAGAGCGATATTCTTGTTTCTGCCGTTGGTCATACTCATATTGATGTAGCTTGGCTTTGGAGACTTCGCCAGACCAGGGATAAGGCAGGCCGTTCATTTGCAACGGTTATTAACCTTATGAAAGAATTCCCTGAATATAAGTTTATGTCTCCTCAGGCGCAGCTTTATGATTTCGTTAAGCAGGATTATCCTGAGCTTTATGATGATATTAAAGAAAAAATCAAGGAAGGCCGCTGGGAAGCAGAAGGCAGTATGTGGGTTGAGTCCGATACTAACGTAATTTCGGGTGAATCTCTTGTCAGACAATTCCTGGTCGGTAAACGTTTCTTTAAACATGAATTCGGCGTTGATAATAAAATTATGTGGCTGCCTGATGTTTTCGGTTATACAGCAGCATTGCCTCAGATTATGAAGCTTGCGGATATTGATTATTTCATGACAACGAAGATTTCTTGGAGTGAATATAACCGTTTCCCGTTTGATACTTTCCTTTGGAAAGGTATTGACGGCAGCGAAATTCTTTCTCACTTTGCGCCCAGTATGCGTGACAGTGATGAAAAACGTTTTCAGGCTACTTACACCGCAATGCTTGACCCCAGCCACATTATTTACGGCTGGCAGAGATACAGCAACAAAGACCTCGCCAAGAAAGAAATGTGTATTTACGGGCACGGTGACGGCGGCGGCGGACCGACAAGAGGAAATATTGAAGGCGGCTTGAGAATGGCAGAAGGAATTCCCGGCTGTCCGCAGATTAAGATGGAAAATTCGCTTGATTTCTTTAAGCGCCTTGATTCAGAAGTCAGGGGCAACAAACGTCTTCCTAAATGGAGAGGCGAACTTTATCTTGAGTATCACAGAGGTACTCTTACTGCACAAGCCCGTAATAAAAAGTATAACCGTAAGAGCGAATTGCTTTATCATGACGTTGAGACTCTCAGCGCAACTGCCGGTAAACTTTGCGGTCTTGATTATCCTTCAGATGAAATTCTTGATTCTTGGAAGATAATTCTTCTTAATCAGTTCCATGATATTATCCCGGGTTCTTCAATTTCTCAGGTTTATGAAGATTGCAAGGAGCAGTATGAAGCAATAATTAAAACTGGCAAAGAACTTGCATTGAAAGCTGTTGATTCTGTTTCTGCTTCTGTTAACACTGACAGTGAATCGCTTCTTGTTTTCAATACTCTCGGTATGGCAAGGACTGACGTTGTTATCACTGATATGCCTGAAAAAGAAAATTTTGCCATTGTTGATTCTGACGGCGCAATTCTCACCTGGCAAAAGACTTATGACGGTAAGCTTGCTTTCTTGGCCAAAGACGTTCCTGCCAAGGGTTATAAAGCTTTTAAGGTTATCGGCGGATCTTCAGCTGCAGACGAATCTGTTTCTGTTTCTCTTGAAGATGTTGAAAATAAATTCTATAAGCTCAGCTTCAATGAAGATATGAATATAAGTGATCTTTATCATAAAGAGAGCGGCAGAAGTGTTGCGCCCGAAGGGGAGGTACTTAATAATCTTGTTGCTTATGAAGACAGGTCACACGTTTATGAGGCTTGGGATATCAAGTGCTATTATGATGAAAAATTCTGGAATATTGATAACGTTGCCGCAAAAGAAATCATAGAATGCGGACCGGTAAGAAACGTTATCAAGGTTGTGCGTGAGTTTAACAGTTCTACCATTACACAATATTTTGTTTTCTACCCTCATACCTGCAGAATAGACGTTAATTACGATATTGATTGGAATGAACGCAACGTTGCGCTTAAAGCCCATTATCCTGTTGACGTTAACACTACAAAGGCTACGTATGATATTCAGTTCGGTAACGTTGAGCGAACAACACATAATAACACAACTTGGGATTATGCTCAGTTTGAGTGCTGCGGCCACAAATGGGCTGACCTTTCAGATAACAGTTTCGGTCTTTCTGTTCTTAATGACTGTAAATACGGCTGGACAATCAAGGAAGGCAGCATTAAGCCCACGCTTCTCAGAAGTGCCACACAGCCTAATTATAACCAGGACAGAGAGCGCCATGAATTCACTTATGCAATCTATCCGCACAGCGGAGCGGTAAATACTTCTGACGTTGTTTATGAAGGTTATAATCTCAACGTTCCCATGTATTGCAAAGCTGTTGGCGTTCAGAACGGCACTCTTTCTGCAGAGTATTCACTTGTTTCTGTTAATGCAAGCAACGTTATTATTGAAACTGTGAAGAAAGCGGAAGACAGCGATGCATTTATCATCCGCTGTTATGAAACCTGGAATAAGAAAACTCCCTGCGAATTCACTTTTGGCAGTGATATAGTATCCGTCAGTGAATGCAATCTTCTTGAAGAAAAAGATTCTGAACTTGAATTTAACGGCAACAAACTGTCTGCAGAGTTCAAACCTTTTGAAATTAAAACATTTAAAGTAATACTTAAATAAAAAATGAGAGCACGGTAATTCCGTGCTCTCTGTTTTTATGCGTAATTTGCAGAATATGAAAAATTTTGCTTTTTATTTGGTTCGCAACCCTTTAGGGTATTGGTTTTTAGCTCTGCCGTTAACAACCTTAACGCCACCTATGGTGCAGCCTTCAACCGTAACAACAGCCCAACCGTTTATACATTCTGTTTCAAACTCTTCACCGTGCAGATATTTTTTTATTTCATCCGAATCGGGCGCAAGTTCAATTTTTCTTTTAAAATCTTTTCCCATAGCCATAAAGAATTGATGATGGGGGAGAATGTAATTCTTCTTAATTTCACCAATTGTTACTCCGCAACAGAATGCGACGCCTTTTGGTACATCAAATTCAGGCGTGAAATAAATGGGATTATTGTTATAAATCTGAACGTGCGATTCGTCATACTCAGTGAGTGTATCATCAAGAAAATCTTTAAGTATCTTGTCAATTTTTGCTGTTGTTTTAATGGTGTGTGAGAATTTGTTCATCGGATCAATTTTGTTATGAAGAACCGCCATAAACTGACCTTCGCCTGAGTCGGTGTGAGGATAAAAACGTCTTGCATAACTGATGTTTTTACATTTGCAACCGTCAAATGATATGGCGTTAACGGTATGTGCTTTTACTGCTTCGTTCACGGGGATGATTTCAAATTCAGGGTGATTGTTTAAAAATCTGTCAACAGTCATTTCGTTTTCTTCAACAGAAAAGGTGCAGGTTGCATAAATAATATATCCGCCGTCAGCAACAAGCTTTGCGGCATTTTCAAGGATATCAGTTTGCCTTTCAGCGCACTTATTAACGTTTTCAACACTCCAATTTTCTATTGCAACGTCATCTTTTCTGAACATACCCTCGCCTGAACAAGGTGCATCGCACATAACAAGATTAAATACTTTTGGAAAAACACTTGCCAGTCTGGCTGTATCCATACATGTTGTTACGCAGTTTTTCAGTCCGAGACGCTCAATGTTACCTGTGAGAATTTTGCATCGAGAGGGTATGATTTCATTAGATACCAAAACACCTTTGTCGCCGAGCTTGTTTTTTAACTGCGTGCTTTTGCCGCCCGGGGCGGCACACATATCAAGAATGAGCCAGTCTGGCTCAATATCAATGCACTCAGCCGGAGCCATTGCAGCAGGCTCTTGAACGTAAATCATACCTGCATGATGATAGGGGTGGTTTCCGATTTTATCATAATCAAAGTAAAAGCCGTTTTCAACGTAAGGTATTTTTTCTGTTGAGAATACGTTGATTTTTTCAAAATCTTCAAGTGAAATTTTGTCAGTGTTCACTCTGAAACCCCGAACAGGGGGATTATTTAATTCTTTTAAATATGCTTTATAGCTGTTACCGAGAAGAACTTTCATTCTTTCGGTGAATTCAAGCGGTAAATCTTTCATTCTTCTTCTCCGTTAAGGTTCATTTCTGCATACAGCATACACATTCCGACTGCTGTAATAGCGGCTGTTTCAGTTCGCAAAATTCGTTTGCCGAGTGAAACGGTTAACCCTCCGGTATTCACAGCTGAATCAATTTCGTTAAGCTCAAATCCGCCTTCGGGACCGATTAATATGCCGACTGACATACCGCTTTTAATTTTTGCCAATGCATCTCGTGTTGCTTCCATTTCATTTTTGCATTCATAAGGAATAATAAAAGTATCAAGTTCTGATGCTTTTGAAAGAGCTTGTTTATAATTCATAACTTCAAAAACTTGTGGAATTAAAGTCCTTTTGCTCTGTTTTGCGGCGCTTTCTGCAATTGCTTGCCAGCGTTCAACCTTGCTTTTCTTTTTCTTGCTGTCAAGCTTTACGACGCTGCGGTTCATTTCAACGGGAATTATGCCTTCAACACCGAGTTCGACCGCTTTCTGAATAATAAGCTCCATCTTATCACTTTTAGGTAAACCTTGAAAAAGGTATATTTTAATCGGCAGGGAAGTATCCTGAAAACTTTCTTCAATTATTTCGGCAATCACGTTTTCGCCTTCAAAGCTTTCAATACGGCAAAGATTGCTGACGTTATTTTCGCTGACCAAAAATTCATCGCCGATTTTCATTCGTAAAACATTTTTTATGTGGTTATAATCTGCACCGCCGATAAGGTAACGGTTATTGTGTCTGTTGCCTTCTTCAATAAAAAAATTAAACATAATACCACCATCTTTCTGTTGGTATTATAGCAGATAGTAATTGCGTTTACAATATTTTAAGTTAAAATAAAACCCTTGTGAATCAATCACAAGGGTTTTATGAAATTACAGACAAACTGTTTCTGACAGTCTTATATCTCTTGAGGATGAAGCTGCGCAAATTCTGAAATTACCGGGTTCAACAACCCATTCATAGTCTTGGTTAAGGAGCTTGAATGCATCAAAACCTAGATTGAATTCAACTTCTTTGCTTTCGTTGGGCTCAAGCGAAATTCTCTTGAAATCCTTAAGGAGAAGATTTGGGGTTACAACGGAACTTTCACAGTCTTCAACGTAAATCTGAATAACTTCGTCACCGCTGAATTTGCCTGTGTTTTTAACCGTAAGTTTAACGTTGACTTCTGTTGAGCCTGTGACGGTAACAACCATATCTGAATATTTAAAATCTGAATAGCTTAAACCAAAGCCGAACGGATAAAGAGCATCGCCTTTGCCTTCATAATATTCGTTGCTTGCACCGGGAAGCATCGAATAATAGCAAGGAATCATTGTTGATCTTCTTGGAAGTGAGAAGGGGAGTCTGCCTGCAGGGTTAACTTTGCCGAGAAGAACGTCGCAAATTGCCTGTGAGCCGCATTCACCGCCAAACCAGCAAGATAAAACAGCTGAAGAGATTTCGCTTTCTTCTTTAATTGCAAGAGGTTTGCCGTGAATCATTGCAAAAACAATTGGTTTACCTGTTTCAGCGAGTGCTTTAATGAGTTCGCTCTGCTTACCGCAGAGGGTGAGCTCGCATCTGTCTCTGCCCTCACCGCTTGAAATGGTGTCGTCACCGCCGCAGAAAATAATTAAATCGCAGTTTTGAGCAATATTAACAGCCTCATTAAAATTATCGGCATATTTTTCTGCTTTGATACCGCTGAGATGATGTTGGTCACCAAGCGCAAAATTGAAGTCACCGTCACTGATTCCGCAGCCGTCACATTGATAAATTTCGGCATCAGGGAGTTCATTGATAAGAACGTCATATATTGTTTTAAAGTTTCTGCCGACAGGCTTTGCTGAATATCCTCCGAGACGAATCTTATTTGATGAAGGGCCAATAAGAGCAATCTTTTTATATTTTGTTTTATTAAGTGGCAGAATGCCGTCGTTCTTAAGAAGAATTATTGATTTTTGTGCAATTTCGAGAGCTTTATCAAGATGTTCTTTTTTATTAATAATTGTTTTATAGCTCTCCTCGTCTGTATAGGGGTTTTCAAAAATACCGAGCTTGAATTTAATTGTTAAAACTCTGCGGCAAGATTCGTTAATATTTTCAACATCAATTCTGCCTTCGTTAACAAGCTCTTCAAGTGAATCAACCCACAGCTTGTTGGGATATTCGTCACCGCCCTGACAGTCAAGACCGTTTTTCTTTGAAAGATAAATTGCTTCTTTTTCGTTCTTTGCCATTTTATGCAGATAATGAACTCTGCGCAGACCGCCCCAGTCAGAGCGGCAGATACCTTTAAGACCGAATCTTTCTTTAAGCACTTCTTTAAGATAATGCTTTGATGTCATCATAAGATCGCCGTCAATTGAATTATAGCTGACCATAACGTCGTATGCGCCGCCATCTTTGATTGCGGCTTCAAAAACGGGGAGATAACAGCTTTCAATTTCTCGCACGCCTGCTCGTGCTGTGCCACAGTTCACTCCGCCCTCAGGAATGCCGTGAATGCAGAAATGCTTGGGTTCGGAAATAACTGAATCTTTTGCGGAAATATCACCGTTCTGATGACCGCTGACAATCCCTACCGCCATTTTTGTTGAGAGGCAGGTATCTTCTCCAAAGGTTTCTTCAGTTCTGCCCCATCTTGGGTCACGGGCAACGTCAAGGTTAGGGGCAAGAATTTCATAAATGCCGAGCGAACGCGTTTCAGTTGCAATCACTCTGCCGGCTTCAAAAGCGTATTTTGGCTCAAATGTTGCAGCCCAGGCTGTAGGGATAGGGAGAATGGTTGCTCTTGTGCCTGAAATGCCGTGAAGAGCTTCACCGGTAAATATAACGGGTATGCCGAGCCTCGAATTTTCAATAAAGAATTTCTGAAGCTTGTTCATAACTGCAGGAACAGAATAATTATCATGCAGATAACCGAGTCCGTCAGGAAAATCCTCACGAAGTTTGTCCCAATCGTAATCTGAATCAGCTTTAACGGAGCAGCAGTCAACCTCTTCGGCATCTGTGCAATATTTACTGCCGAACTTCATATCAAGCTGGGCAATCTTTTCTCTTAAAGTCATTCTTGAGAGCAAATCTTCAGCTCTTTCTTCAGGTGAAAGAGCCGGATTTTTATATTTGATTAATTCTGACATAATTTTCCTCCGATATTTGTTTACCGCAAAATTATATCATAATCAAATTTTCATTGCAATAATATTAAAGAATTGCTCAATTGATTTTAATGAATCTTATTTTTCTAACCTGTATTAAACCATTAATTAAAATTTATAATTATTATGAAAAAAATCAACCAGACTCTCAAAATTATAAAAACTGAGTGTCTGGTTTGATATTTTATCAGGAATTATTAAATTGTTTATTTGTTTTAGGTGTTTTCAGGTGATTCAAAAGCATCATATGGATATTTTCTGCGCGGTTTTCTGTATTTGAGAAGAACTGTCAGGAATATCAACATAACGGGTGCAAAGCACAAAACAATTAAAAACACTGTGTCTGCTGCGGTTTTTTCAGCTTTGATAAAAATTTGTCTTTCTTTTTCCGGAACATCATTAACACTTAAGATATTATATTTTCTCATAATATCACCTAAAGTGCCGTCTTCCTCGATTAAAATATTATTCTTTTTTTCATATTCAAGCAGTTCGTCTTCGGGCGTCTCAATTATATTGCCATATAATGTAATAGGTTCATCCGGAATATAATCAAACATATAGTTGCCGAATTTTGTTTTGGCACCGGCACTGCTGATTTTAATAATTCCGGAATTGTTATCTGTTGTTGTTACGTAAAAATATATACTGTCATTCATTCCGGTATAAACTCCGTTAACCGTTTTGCGTTCATATGCCAAAGG
>JAZNDY010000298.1:0-5083 GCA_045588295.1 Acutalibacteraceae bacterium | reverse complement strand
TAAACATTGAGGTAGCTCCAGGTATCGTGACCGCCCCAACCGTAGCCGTACATACCGTTAAGATAGGCTGACCAGCCTTGCATTCTTGAGCCGAAGTTCTTTGTCCAGAGATAGCAATACTGACCCTCATAATTGATTGCAGGCTTACCTTGTGAGTTATACCAGCAGTCTTTTTCAATTCGGAAATCGCTTTGGTCTGTTTTGTCGGTGTGCCATTGAACGGCATAAAAATTGTGTGCTTTTATATCTCTGAAGCAAGATGGCATTGCATCCTTAAAATAAATCTTGCATTTATCAGTTGCGCCCTCGCCGTTGCCGTAAACTGATGTGTTACCAACGTTTTCCATATGAGCAGAAAGCGGATGGTCATATGCATCGTGTTTTGCAATATATTCTGCAACAAGCTTGTAAGGGTTGTTATCCAATCCCCATTCGGGATGGTTTGTTTCGCTCCAATAGAAATCGTTATCAACCTCCTGACCGAGAGTCCAGACAACGGGATAAGCACCGTATCTTGCAACCCAGTAACGGCAGGCTTTTTCAATGTAAGCTTTTGCTGAATCAGACGGCTTATTACCGTTGAAACCGCCGTTGTTTGAAATCATAGGCTCGATGAAATAAGAAAAGAAAAACTGTGCGTTTGCGTGAACAAGACCGTTATCAGCTATTATCTTAAATTTTGTATCATAATCGGCAAGACCTGCCATATCGTCTTCCGTTATGCCGTTTGTGAAATCGAATTTTGCTCCGATAGGTTCACTCTGATACACGGTGAAACCCTGTGAAACACGCTTTTCGCAGATTGTTTTAACCATATCAACAGTTTCGTCGCCAAGGCTCCAATGAGTATCGCCTAACCAGAAAAACGGTGTTCCGTCATCAAAAGTGAAATACTTTTCACCTGCGTTTGTTGTTATAAAACCGTGCTTATAAATATCGAATTCTCCGCTGTATTCGGTGCAGATAACCTTACCTGTTCTTTCGTTAAGGGAAGAATTGCTTTCATCCGTGCAGACGGTTTTAAAATACCAATCACCTGCTGACGGACAGACAAAACGGATTTTCCACACGTTGCCTCCGTCCCAGAATGCAGGGATTTTGTAAAGTCTGCCGTTGCCCCAGAGATGCAGCTCAACGTCAACATCATTGAACGGGTTGGCATAAGATTTTTCACTCTCAAAAGCAATTTCTTTTGCAACCCATGTTTCTGCGTTCAAAGTTTGTTCGGGATTAATAATCGGTTCGCCGTTATATTCAATCCACGAATAAGGGCTTACCGTTGCAGAGGGTTTGGCTGTTTCATCTGTGCCGTTGATGCTGTTGATTAGTTTGGCAACATAATTAATTACTATTCCTGTGATTTCTTCAGCCTTGCTGATTATTGCAGGCGTGCTTACCTTAGCTTTATCAGAAGCATAAGAGGGTAGCATAATGCCCGAAAACATTATGGCAACGCAGAGAAGAAAAGAAATATGTTTTTTAAATTTCATATAAACCTCCGAAAATTCTTGGTTATATTATTCTTCATTAAAAACCGATTTGCTGTTTTTGATTTTATCTTTTAATCAGTTTAATGATTTTTCGGCAGAGGTTTGTGCAATAATATAACTCAACTCTGCAAATCGTAATTTGCTGTTTTATACAAAGCGGGGATTCTGGTTAACAAACGCTCAAATAACTGATGACATTGAGGACAGAGGTCTTTAAAAAACGATAAAACACTGTTCCAAAACTCGGTAATTGAGTTGCATATGTCTTTTATGAAGCGCTCAAATTTTGTGGGTCTGTTGCTTTCATCATAACCGTTTTTGTCTTTATATACCCGAACGTAGTCAATAAGCCATTCAATGGGATATTCGTTTTCAAGTTCATCCCAGCCGCTGAAATCTGAGTTTATATACATTGAAAGAACCATACACATTCTGTATTGCGGCGACTCAATTGTTTGCGCCACTTCTTTTCCGTCAACGTAAAACGTTATCCCTTCAGGTCTCCAGTCCATAGCATAGGTGTGAAATTCATTCACATAATCCGTCGGTTCTCCGTCCAGTTCAACCTTGCTTGCCCATTCACCGAGATTTGGGTCGTTCCAAGCGTGGACTTTGGGTTCAAAAACTCCGGGTGATTTAAAAAAGGTTTCCAACACGTCTATTTCACCGTTCTGAACAGAATCTGTTCCGTTGGTATCATCCTGAGCGCCGATAAGCCACCATGATGCATATCCGCCTCCGCCGGTGTCAGGCATTTTCATTCGTATTTCAAAGTATCCGTATTGCGTGGCGTATCCTTCAAAAGGTTCAACCTCCGTCTGATGGGCACCGCCGGGATGCAGATAATTCTTTTCTAAAGTCTGAATGCCGTTTGCTATCCATAAAAGGTTATCGGGGTCTGCTGAGCCTGGCTGACCGCCGAAATAATCGGGCGAATCCTTTGTGATATAAAGATTCAGACAACCGTTTTCAATTTTATATCTTGCACAGGCACCCTCGGTGTTCGCTGTGCAATGAGGCAAATATTGCGGCAACCAGTATTCTGTGTTCAAACTGCCGCCGTTAAATTCAGTGCTGAAATCAAGTACGTATCCATCTTTTTCGGGGATACTTTCTTCTGCGTATGCGCCTGACGGAAAACTTATCAGTACGGTTAAAACAAGCAAAAAAACCACACTTTTTTTGAACATAAATTTTTATCCTTTCGTGCAATTACAGTTCTTGAGATGATTATAACACTCTAACCAAGAAAAAAGCAACAATTTTAAGGTTGTTGGGTTCGAAGTTGCCGTTTGATAAATTGAATTTGATAAAAAATCGCCTCAACCGATGCAGAAAGCACCGATAAGAGGCGGTTTGAGTTTCTGTTATTATAATTTGATTAAAAAGGAAGTTTTGAATTTGAAAAGGTGAATTATACATACTCTTTTATTAATTCAGAAATATTTGCGAGATCTGACAGAACCATTATCAACGCCTTTAAAATCCATTTGAGCTGATTCAAAAAATTGTTTTGTGCGGTTTGGGCTGTTTGAAGTTTCTGTGTGTTTTCAATAAAGTCTTCAGTTTTTATGAATGTAAAATCGCATTCCGCAGAAGAATGGTCGGATATTGTTTTTCCGTTTTTATCACATACTTCAACGTATCTGAAATCGCTTACAACAATATCAACGCCTCCGCCTGGTTTATACATAAATCTTTCAACAGAGTCCCAGTTGCCCCAGGCAGGAAGACCCGATATATGCCAATTATAAAAATTGAAATAGTCGCCGTTGTTATGATGTTCTATCCACGCATCCTTTAATCCGCACTGAAGATAAAGCGTTTCATAAAGTGCCCCGTTATCCTCGTGAACGTGCATATAATTGTTGAAATCACCCGTTACTATTATGGGTCTGTCATTTTCGGCAGAGCGTGCCTGAATGAATTCGGCAAGCTGTTTGATCTGGCTTGTTCTTGCCGCGATTGAGCCGCTTCCGCCATAGGCATCGGCGTGTAAATTATAGAAATCAACATATATTCCGTTGCCAACATAAATAACCGAATAAACAAAGCCTTTAGGGGTAAGTTCATCGGAACCGTCTGAAAGAATTCCGTTGGCTTCGTTCCAGCTGACTCTGGTTTCGTTATAAACAGGCATATTTTTTGTGAAGATGTTAAGTCCGTCACCACCCGGAACACCGCCTGTGTGGTTGGTTATATAATCAAAACCGCTTAAATTATTGATAAGATGCTTGTGATAGCCAAAATCCTCCTGAACAGCAACTATGTCAAAATTATTATTTGAAAGATATTGCCCTGCAGATTTTTGGTTGGCAATCACATTTTCGCCGTATAATGCTGAAAAAGGCAGACCTGCAACGTTGAAATTAACGGTTCTGACGGTATGTTTTTCAGATTTATCATAGTCATAAAGTTTTATATCAAAGTATTGGTTATGCTCTTTCCCGTTGCAAATATAGGTGAGTCTCCAATAAATTTTATCATAGTTTCTGAAGCCGCCCACATTTTTGTCTTTTAAATAATCTCTATATAATATGCCGTATTCATCCTGTTCGGCAACGGATTCAATGCGTTTGAACGTTACAGGCAGGCTGCTGTCGATGTTGCCGTTTTCATCTTTGGGCCAATAGGAAGGGTTGTCCGCTTCGTTAAGAGAAACACCGTACCAATCGGTTTCACCGCCAAGAGATACCTTGCATTCAAATTTTGTTGTTCCTGCAGGAAACACAAAGGTGTATGCAAGGTTATTGAGTTCACGGGATATGGCATAATCGCCCTGAACGCTTTTTTCTTTAATGCTATAAGAAATTCGACTCGGGAACTCCATTTGATAAAGGGTTGATTTGTAAAGAAACGGCGCAATTTCAATTTGAACGGCGTATTCGGTTTCAAAACTATCGGTGTATGCAACAATGCTATCGGCAAAGCAACCCAGAGTAACTACAAACGTTAAAATAAAACACAATATTTTTTTCATTTAACTTCACCTGACTATTCACAAACTAAATTCTATAATAGCATATTTTATGCTTGAATTGTTAGCAAACTGTGAACATATTCAGATGATAGAAAAAGTAACTGTAAAAAGCGGATTTAAAACAATCAGCCGCAGAAGATACAATCCGTATCAACTGCGGCTCTTTTTATTTTATGCAGTGTTTGTCAAACGACGGGTTGAACGCATAGAAATTCTTTTCGTTGAGCTTGTCGGTTGCAAGGCGCAGACCTTCGCCAAAGCGCTGAAAGTGAACGATTTCTCTTTCACGCAGGAATTTGATGGGGTCTCTGACGTCCGGGTCGTCAACGAGGCGGAGAATGTTGTCATATGTCGTTCTTGCTTTCTGTTCAGCCGCAAGGTCTTCAGACAGGTCGGTGATTATGTCGCCTTTGCTCTGAATGTAAGCCGCCGTGAACGGAACGCCTGCCGCTGATGAGGGATAAACACCTGCTGTGTGGTCAACAAAATATGCGTCAAAACCGCCCTTTTTGATTTCATCTTCAGAAAGATTCCTCGTCAGCTGATAAACGATTGCACCGATCATTTCGAGGTGAGAAAGTTCCTCTGTACCGATGTCGGTCAATAATCCTTT
>JAZNDY010000297.1:0-2598 GCA_045588295.1 Acutalibacteraceae bacterium | reverse complement strand
GGGTATTCCTGTGCTTGTTAAGGATTTGAGCGCAGACGGCTGTGCTGATGCGGCGGCGGCAATCATGACCACCGACACGGTTGAAAAAATCGTTTCGTATTCTTTTGAAATCGGCGGTGTTGAATGCAGAATCGGCGGTATAGCAAAGGGTTCGGGCATGATTCATCCCAATATGGCAACAATGCTTGTTTTTGTTACAACCGACGTTGCGATTTCACCCGCAATGCTTCAGAAAGCTCTGAGCGAAGACGTTAAGAGCTCATTCAATATGGTAAGCGTTGACGGCGACACTTCAACAAACGATATGGTTTCAGTGCTTGCAAACGGTATGGCAGGCAACGAAGAAATCACCTCAGAGGGTGCGGATTTTGACGCATTCTGCAAGGCTCTCAATGCAGTTACAACATATCTCTGCAGAATGATTGCAGGCGACGGCGAGGGTGCAACAAAGCTTCTCGAATGCATCGTTACAGGTGCCGCAACAAAAGAAACCGCAGTTACCGTTTCAAAATCGGTTATCTGCTCATCGCTCTTCAAAGCCGCAATGTTCGGCGCTGATGCAAACTGGGGCAGAGTGCTTTGCGCAATCGGCTACAGCGGTGCTGACGTTGACGTTACAAAGATTGACGTTGCCTTCAAGTCAACCGCAGGCGAAATCGTTGTTTGCGTTGACGGCTCGGGTGTTGAATTCAGCGAAGAAAAAGCAAAAGAAATCCTCACAGAAAAAGAAATTCAGGTGCTCATCAACCTCAAGAGCGGTGATTACGATGCAACCGCATGGGGCTGTGACCTGACTTATGATTACGTTAAAATCAACGGCGATTACAGAACTTAAGTTGTTAAATATAAGGTGATGAATATGTCAATTACAAATGCACAGAGAGCAAGAGTCCTCGGCGAGGCTCTGCCTTACATACAGAATTATTCGGGCAAAACAATCGTTATCAAATACGGCGGCAACGCTATGATTAACGAGGAACTCAAGGATGCCGTTATGGGCGACGTTGCTCTGCTTTCACAGATCGGTATCAGAGTTGTTCTTGTTCACGGCGGCGGCCCCGAAATCACAGATATGCTCGGCAAAATCGGCAAAGAGAGCAAGTTCGTTAACGGTCTTCGCGTAACGGACAAAGAAACTGCAGATATCGTTCAGATGGTGCTTGCAGGCAAGGTTAACAAGAGCCTTGTTGCTCATCTTCAGAGCAAGGGCTGCAAGGCAGTCGGCATCTGCGGCGCAGACGGCTACCTCATCAAATCAGAAATGAAGGATGAACAGCTCGGCTACGTTGGCGAAATCACAGAGGTTAACACCGACGTTATCAACGACCTTCTTTCTCTCGGCTACGTGCCTGTTGTTTCAACAACAGGTGTTGACGGTGAGGGCAACGTTTACAATATCAACGCAGACACAGCCGCCGCAAAAATTGCAGGCGAGCTTTGCGCAGAGAGCCTTATCTCAATGACGGATATCGACGGTATTCTCCGCGATAAAAACGACCCCTCAACCCTTATCCCCAAGGTGCTTGTCAGCGAGATTTCAGAGCTTGTTAACGATGACATTATCTCGGGCGGTATGATTCCCAAGGTTGATTGCTGCAGAGAAGCTATCCGCAGAGGCGTTAAAAAGGTGTTTATCATTGACGGCAGAGTGCCGCATTCGCTTCTTCTTGAAATTCTTACCGACGAAGGTATCGGCACGATGTTTGTGCAGAGCTGAGAAAGGATAAAAAATGAGCATTATCAATAAAGACAAAGAATACGTTGCAGGCACCTATGCAAGATTCCCTCTTGAAATTTCAGAGGGCAACGGTGCGCTGATGTATGATGAAGAGGGTAACGAATATATTGACCTCGGCAGCGGTATTGCCGTTAACAGCTTCGGTGTTGCAGACGATGCGTGGCTTGAAGCAATCACCGTTCAGGCTTCAATGCTCGGTCACACCTCAAACCTCTATTACACAAAGCCCTGCGCAGACCTTGCAGAAATGCTTTGCTCAAGAACGGGTATGAAAAAGGTTTTCTTCTCAAACTCGGGCGCAGAAGCAAACGAATGCGCAATCAAGGCGGCTCGCAAATGGGCGCTTGTCAACAAGGGCGAGGGCAACCACACAATCATCACCCTCAAAAACAGCTTCCACGGCAGAACAATCACAACTCTTGCCGCAACGGGTCAGGATGCTTTCCACACTGATTTCGGACCTTTCCCCGAGGGATTTGTTTATGCTGAAGCAAACAATCTTGAAAGCGTAAAAGAGCTTGCAGAAAGCAACAACTGCGCCGCAATTATGATGGAAACCGTTCAGGGTGAAGGCGGCGTTTACGTGCTTGACGATGATTTCGTTAAGGGCGTTTGCGAAATTGCAAAAGAAAAGAATATGCTTGTTATTATTGACGAAGTTCAGACAGGTAACGGCAGAACGGGCAAGCTTTACAGCTATATGCACTACGGCATCACACCCGATATCGTTTCAACAGCAAAGGGTCTTGCAGGCGGTCTGCCTCTCGGCTGCACAATGCTTGGCGGAAAGGTGCAGGATATCCTCACTCCCGGCTCACACGGTTCAACCTTTGGCGGAAACCCCATCTGCTGTGCAGGTG
>JAZNDY010000296.1:0-8266 GCA_045588295.1 Acutalibacteraceae bacterium | reverse complement strand
TCCCCGTTGATGAAAACAGAGTTATTATCTCATCCCACGTTGCGGCAGATTATCTTAACAGAAACTATGCAGGCAAAAAAGTTTTTCTGCTCGGCAACGAAAGGCTCACGGGCGATTTCAAAAAAGCAGGTATCAACCTTGTTGATGCAGACCCCGACATTGTTGTACTCGGCTTTGACACAACTCTTACCTACCAAAAGATGTGGGATGCCGTAAAATATATTGATAAAGGCGCAATCTACATTGCAACTCACCCCGACCTCAACTGCCCCACGGCAGACGGATATATGCCTGACACTGGTTCAATGATTGAGCTTTTTGCCGCTTCCACAGGCAAAAGACCTCAGGTGCTCGGCAAACCCATGACCGCAACCGTTGACTACATCACAGAGATGCTCGGCTGCGAAAGAAGCGAGCTTGCTTTCATAGGCGACAGACTTGCAACGGACATTGCAATCGGTGCAAATCACGGCATTCCCTGCGCGCTTGTTTACAGCGGCGTTACAACGCCCGAAGAATATGCCGCATCCGATATCAAGGCGAGTGTTGCTGTTGAAAACCTTAAGGCTCTCGCAGACTATCTTTAATTCAGGACACTTGCGGATTAATTAATCCGCTTGGATAAACGTCGGTTCGAAACCTTCCCGACGGATACCTGCTCGGTGTCAAACAAAACTAAAGGCGCTGCACGGCAGCAAAAGGAGCAAAAAAATGAAAAAAAGACAAAAACAAATCACCGCTCTTGTTCAAGGAGCGATGATTGCGGCAGTTTATGCCGCGGCAACCTGCCTGAGCGCAGTTTTCGGCATCGCATACGGAAACGTTCAGTTCAGGTTTTCAGAAGCATTGACGGTTCTCTCGGTTTTTACCCCTGCGGCAATACCCGGGCTGACAATCGGATGCGCCATAGGCAACATCTCAAGTCCCATGGGTGTTGTTGACATTATTTTCGGTTCAGCGGCAACATTGCTTGCGGCTATAACGGCAAGAGCGTTGCGAAAAGTCACCGTCAAAGGTCTTCCGCTGTTATCGTTACTGATGCCCGTTATATTCAATGCACTTATCGTAGGCGCAGAAATTGCTTTTCTTCTTATTGAAGGCGAAACAAGCTTTGCTGTGTTTGCAATTTCAGCTCTCGAGGTTGGTGCCGGCGAACTCGCAGTCTGCCTCACCGGAGGAATCCCCCTTTTCTATGCGGTGAAAAAATCGGGAATATTCAAAAATACGCTTTAAAAGAGCAAAGGCTTGCAAAGGTTTAAACCGATGCAAGCCTTTATTTTTATAACTCAATTTTCCAATATGCAACGTTCAGGCGTTCCCATGTGTATGAAACGTAAAGCGCGCCGTTGCAATATTCAATTGCAGGGTAAGCAAATTCGCTGTCTTTTTTCTCCTCCTCAAGAGTGAGAACCGTTTCCCAGCTGATTCCGTTATCGGTTGATTTCTGCAAAGTAAGCGGTGAACGCTCGCCCCAGTTTTCTTCAACGGGGTTTGAAAGAAGCCAGAGGCTTCCGTCCGGTGTTTTAACAAGGTCGATACCGCTGTTATTGTTGGGCAAATCCGTTGCGTATGCTTCGCACCAGGTTTCACCGTAATCTTCAGAATCGCTTCTGTAAATTCTGCCGACGGGCGTTCTTGTGAGCATATGCACCTTGCCCTCTGCCGATTCCCAAAGGGTTGGCTGAATCATCGGAATTTTGTTGCTTGTGAATGCATTGAGACTGTTAAAAATGGGGGTTTCTCTTTCGGTTTTTACCTTGGCTGATTTGCGCCAGGTTTCACCGTCATCGTCAGAAATATCAACAAAACAGTTCCAGCCTCTGATTTCTGTTGATAAAGGAGCAAGAACTCTGCCGTTGCTCAAACGGATACACTTATTCTTAACAGGGCCTCTGCCGCCGCTTCTGTCGCCCTTGATAAGCTCCTGCGGCTTGCCGAAAGTCTTGCCGCCGTCAGTTGAAACGCTGACAAAAGTGCGCCAGGTGGGGATGTTTTTGCCCACCTTGAAGAAAAGATGTATTTCACCGTTTCCGCGCAAAAACAAAACGGGATTCCAGTGAGGCAGATGCTTTGCATAAGAAACCACCTTGGGTTCTCCCCAACCGTTTTCATCTCTGCGTGCATACCAGATATCAACGTCGTCGTCTTTTTCTTTTGTGCCGCCAAACCAAGCCGCAACAACACTGCCGTCAGGCAACGGCAAAACGGTGGATGCGTGGCAATTGGCAGTAGGTAACGGATTGCAAACAAATTCTTTTAACGTTTTCATTTTATTCACCTGCTTATCAAGCTTTATTTTTCGGGAAACAACATATTCAGTTGTTCAAATCAAAATCGCTCGGGTCTGCCGTCATAAGAACGGGTGCTTTTCGGGGCACTCTCTTTAACGGGTCATATGAATACCGTCTGCATTTTCCGTCAGGCTCAACCACACCTTTTTTAACGCAAAGAACAGTTTCTGCATCGGGGCTGAGTCTGCCGTGTTTACAGTTTTTGCAAACAGCTTCATAGGCGTTTTTATTCAAAAGCTTACTTTTCACAAATCATCATACCTTTCTCTCCGAATTTTAACATATTTTCCGTTGCTTATCAAGTTCTAATATCAGTAAAGATGAGAAAAAGAGCAATGACAGCGCCGCAGGCAAAGAAAAAGAATACGCCTGCACGTTTTGCGAAAACTGCACTCCACTCTGCACCGCTACGGGAAAAATCCAAAGAAGTACCTTGCAAACAACCGCAGACAGCACCGCATGAAGCAAGCGGAACAGATAAAATTCAGTCAGCTTCGGTTTAAGTTTGCCTGCTGCGGCAAATATCTGCAAATGAACACACACGCCACCAAAAGCACAGGCGGCGCAAACCAGCGGCAACGGTGTTTTGCCTGCCGCTGATGCACATCCGCTTGTTATTTCAAGCAGACACGCCGCGGCAACAAGAAGATTGCGGCTCAGTTTTATTTTGCTTATCACGGCAATCAAGCCTGAAAACAAAACTGAAAAAGCACAAACAGTAATTATACCCGAGGCACCGGAAGCAACGCTCTCCACAAAAGCAGACGAAGCTGTTTTTTCAACCCTGCGCACTGCTGTTACAGGTTCACTTTCCGATTTTGTGAAAGCACCCGTAATAAGAGCGGAAACACCCAACGAGGCAAAAACAATAACCCCTGCTCTTAATGACCCTATTAATGAAACACCCAACGCATTTATGCAAAATCCCGTGCCTGCATTAACGCAGAAAAGCATAAGCTGTTTTGCCTGCCCTTCACTTATCACGCCGTTTTCACGCAAAACAGCCGCAGCTCTTGCCCCTGACGGATAGCCGCCGAATAAGCCTGAAAAAACAGCCGCAACGCATTCCGCAGGCTGGCCCCAAAGCCGCTGTGTTACAGGCTCAAGAATTTTCTTAAAGAACGGCGGCAATTCACTCTGAGCAACAAGAGATGAAGCCACCATTGAGGGAAAAAGCGACGGCACAATTATTGTTGCACTGTTTTTAAGACCCGTTGCCGCCCCTTTCATAAAATCATTCGGGCAAAAAAACAAAATCAAAAACAGTATAACGCCGGCGCACGGCACAATAATTTTTTTGCTTACCATCAGATCACTCCGCTTTGTTTCTCTTTCAAATAGATATGCATCACCGTTCTTTTTATTGCAACTGAGGCATAAAATAAAACCAACGCATATGTTTACGGAGGGTTTTTGATGAGAAGAAACAGGAATTGCCGCCAACACCGCAGCGAAAGCTTTATGGATTCAATCAGCAAAAATCTTGACCTGCCTGCAGACACATTGCCCGGCTACGCCCACATAGAGCTTTGCGGAAACAGAGAAGCAAGTGTTGAAGGCTGCAAAGGTGTTCTTGAATATTCAGACTGTATGGTTTCACTCAACACAGGTAAGCTCACGGTTAAATTCTGCGGCAGTGACCTCACAATAACCGCAATGCAGGACGGCAACGCCGTTATCAACGGCATAATAACCTGCATAGACTTTGAAAATTAGCCGCGGAGGGTGCTATGCTTTTAAAAAGACTGCTCGGTTTCATTTTCGGCTACGTCAGCTTTACTGCACGTTCCGGCTTTGGCGAAAGATTTATTAATCTTTGCCGTCTGAACAACATTCCTTTGCAAAATCTTAAAGAACAAAACTCTGTGCTGTATGTGCAAACAGACATTGAAAGCTATAAAAAAATAAGACCCATCGCCCGAAAATCGGGGATGAAGGTCAGAATAAGCCGCAAGCACGGTCTGCCGTTTATATTGAACCGCCATAAACACCGTTTCGGACTTATCGCAGGCGCAGTTTTATGCACCTTTTTTATTCTTTTTCTCTCAACAAGAATATGGCGTATTGAAATAACGGGTAACAACAGAGTTTCTGCCGAAGAGATAACCGCCGTTTTCTCGGAACTCGGTATTTATAAAGGCTCCGATTCAGGCGAAATCAATGCGTCTGAAATTGAAGCCGCAGCTTTACGCAAACTGCCCGAGATTTCCTGGCTGAACGTCAACGTTTCGGGTTGCACGGCTATGATTGAAGTCAGAGAAACCGTTAAAAAGCCTGAAACAGATAACGATAACACCCCTGCAAATATTATCGCCGCGCGTGACGGCGTGCTGGTTATTCTGCGCCCGTTCAACGGCACGGCGGAGGCCACAGTCGGCTCACCTGTGTTAAAAGGTGATTTGCTCATCAGCGGCATTGAAGAAAACAAAGACCTGAGCGCTGATTTGTGCAGAGCAGACGGCTATGCTGTGGCAAGAACCGTGCGCAATGCGCAATATGAATTGCCGACAAGCTTCAATGCTCTGAAATCTGTTTCAAATAACAAGCAATACACGTTGCATTTTCTGTTTTTTGACATTCCGTTGGGCAAAGCTGTTCCCGAGGGGTTTGCCGAAAGCAGTTATCTTTGCATAAACAACGTGACTCTGCCTTTGGGAATAACCGAAACGTCAGCAAACGAGCTGGTTGAACACAAATATATTCTCGGCAAAAATGACGCTTTGCTTCTTGCAACGCTTCGGTTCAGTGAGTCGCGGCTCGAAGAATTCAGAGGGCTGGAAATTGAAAATGATAGGGTCAACGTACGGAGGGATAACAAATCCGTCATTATCAGCGGCGAATATGACTGCATTGAAAATATAGGCATACCGTCACCGATAGAGGTTGAAAAAACCGGTTTTCAGCTTTCAGCAAAAAACAGCAGGTAGCCTACCGGTTACCTGCTGTTTTGTTATACTGTTTGCTTTTAGAATCAGAACGTGCCTTCGTTGATAACTACGTCGAGCATATCAGGAAGCATAACGAAGAACTTGGGAAGCCAATTTGTGAATGCATAGAAAGCAAGGCGGAGGAAGCTGGGAACAACACCCATAATATATTCAAACTCGCTTGTTGTGTTGTCGCCGTCAAAAGTAGCTTCGTTCTTGCCTGTTTCTTTTGTGAGTGTGTATGTATCAATAGCGGTGATAACGGGGTTGCCGTCAGCATCGGGTTCGTCAGCAAGAATATATGCTGTAACTTTGAGTGTGCCGCCGTCAATGCTTACGCAGTTGAAGCAACCGCCGATGTTTGTATCCTTTGACTGATCCCAATCTTCACCGTCCCAGTAGTTTGCATAACCGTGCTTCTGAACTGTCATTGCATCGATGAAATCTGTGTTGAGATAGTGGTCTGCAAGGAAGGAACGAATCTCATATCTCTTTGCGCCTGCTGTGCCCGCAAGAACGTAAACTGTGCCGTCTTCAGCAACCTTGTTGTTCTTGAGTGCCTTTGTGCGAAGGTACATATGGTCGTGACCGCTCATAACGATATCAACGTCGCACTTATCAAGAGTCTTTGCAAGTGATTCCTGAAGATAAAGAGCGTCGGGCCACTTTGCATCCTTACCGAGTGAGTAAGGTGACTTGTGCATAAATACGATTTTCCAGTCCTTATCGGTGCTGTTCATATCGTTCTTAAGCCACTTGAGCTGTGCGTTTGACATTGCAAGAAGGTCGTTTGTGTTGAGAACAGCGATGTGAGCATTGCCGTAATCGAATGAATAGTTAACGCCATCCTTAACCTGAACGCTTTCGCTTGTGTCAAGGCAGAACATATTGTTGAACCAATATTCAACACCGAGGCCGTCGTGGTTACCTGAAATGGGAACGAGGGTTGTTGACGCATTAGCCTTTTTGAAACTGCTGTCATACCAGTCCCATTCTTCGTTTGTGCTGTCGTCTGTGAAGTCGCCGAGGTTAACAACGAATTCTGCGCCGGGCATTGTTTCAAAAGCCGCATCAAGAACCTTTGCGCCCTTGAGGAAGTTTTCTTCGTTACCTGCCTGAACGTCTGCAATAGCGATGAACTCAAACTTGCTGTCACCGTTATCAGTAACAAACTGACCGGGTGCGCTGAAAGTTGTGCCGTCGCCAACTCTGTAAGTGTAAGTTTTACCTGCTTCAAGGCCTGAAACAACAGCCTGGTGGCAGAAGTTGCCTTCCCATTCGATTACGTCTTCGTAATCAACTGTTGCGTTAACAAGCTGGCCGTCCGCGGTGTAGATTTCAACTTTGCTTTCAACGTTTGTTTTGGTGTACCAGCAGAGACCTCTGCTGCTTGTTGCATCGCCGTTCATTGAAACGGTGATACGGAAAGGTGCGTTTTCAGCTGCTGCTTCTGCAAATGCAACGAAAGCAAAGCAGGATGAAAGAATTGCAACACAAAGAACAACGCTGATTGCTTTAAGAAAATTCTTTTTCATTTGATGGTATCCTCCGTTTTATTTATTTTGAAATGATAATGGTTTCATCATAATCAGGAAGCCACTTGCCTGTTTCAAGGTTTCTTGCTCTGAAAAGAACTTCATCATCATAAACTTCAACAATGTAACCAAGACCTGATTCGTTGTATTCACCGTCTTTGTTATCGATTGTGAGTGAAGGAACGTTTATCATATGAAGGTCGCCCATCTGTTCATAGGAAGCTTCACCGAAGCCTGTGTGAAGGTGGCCTGTGATAAGAACAACATTCTTGTAGCTTGTGAGAATTTCTTTGATGGCATCACTCTGATCGCCAACTGAACCTGCGTTGGGATTTGTGCCGCTACCCCATGTGTTGGGAAGGTCGTGAGTGAGCTTAAGGGGCTGGTGAAGGATAACGAATGTGAGTTCGCCGTTCTGTGCTGCAAGCTCGCTGTCAAGCCAATCAAGCTGTTCATCGCTGATATAAGCTTCTTCAAAAGCTGATTTATCAGAACCCATAACGATAAACTTATAACCGTTCACTTCTTCTGTGAAATGGAATTCGGAAACGGGATTTTCGTTGTTGTTGAGAGCGTTTGCAAACTCATTGAAACGTGCTTTGGACTGGCTGTAAGCACGGAGTCTGATGTCGTGGTTACCTGTTGCGGAAATATAACGGCAGCCTTCAATGCCGCTGAGACCGTTATAAACAAGCTGATACTCTTCTGCAAGACCGTTTTCAGCAACGTCACCTGCAAGAATAACCGCATCAAGGTCGTATTCACTTGCGTGAAGGTCCATCATTGTGTTTTCAAAAACCATATATCTGTCAAACATATAGTTTGAAACCTGAGGGTCAGCCAACGCAGCAAAAACAAGATTTGCTTCGTCAGGGTTTTTGGCATTGATGGGTTCATCGGTTGCGGGCGGTGCAAGAGTACCCGAAACCGAGTAAGTCATTGCAAGGAAAATTGAGAAGAGCTTAAAGAAAAACTGTTGAACTATGTTGAGTACCATGTTCGACACCTCCATTAAAAATATACACAATAGAATAGCATTTTTACAAAAAAAAGTCAAGTTAACAAATTTTGATTTGCCAAATGTTCTGTTGGCGAAAAATTTGAGTGTAAATTGATATCTTTATACAAATTATTTTTCAAAATTTTCATCAATTTGGAATATTTAAAGGTTTACAAATATAAAGAAAGGTGTTAATATAGTTGTTGGTGTTTTAAAACAAATTCACTTCGTACAAATTTTTAGGAGGAAAAGAATATGGCAAGAATCAAGAAGACCATGGACGGAAACAACGCAGCTGCTCACGTTTCCTACGCTTTCACAGAAGTAGCCGGCATTTACCCGATTACTCCTTCAAGCCCCATGGCAGACTATGTTGACCAGTGGTCCGCACAGGGCCGCAAAAACATCTTCGGCACAACCGTTAAGGTTGCTGAAATGCAGTCAGAAGCAGGCGCAGCCGGCACAGTTCACGGCTCACTTGCAGCAGGTGCTCTCACCACAACTTACACAGCT
>JAZNDY010000295.1:0-12407 GCA_045588295.1 Acutalibacteraceae bacterium | reverse complement strand
CAAGCGGAGAATTTTGAGATTAAAAACATTATATTCAAGAACATTTCTTACACTTCATATATGAAACCCAAAATTGCAGGTACTGACAGCAAAACGAATACAGTACAGGTTGAACTTGAAGGTATAACCGTTCACGGAAAGAAACTGCGATTCCCGAAAACAAGGTTCAGCATCGGCAAATATTGTGAAGTAACTTCTGAATAGAATTTATGAGGTTGGTTCGGAATTGTAAAAATAATCAGACAAAATTATTTAGAATTCAAATAGACAAATTCCGATTTATCAAACTAAATAATAAAAAATTTAAGTGCAACGGGATATATAATCCTGTTGCATTTTTTTCTGTTTTAAGGAGGTTTTCAACGAAACAATCAACATTTGAATATTTATACTATGGCAATATAAACTCATGTGAAATAAGCTTTGTGAGGAGTTCTGATTTTTGTCTGTTGCAGCTCTATTCTACTTATAAACTTTACTTGCAGATGTTAAACCTGTGTGATATACTTAATAAAAAATCCAGTGGATATAACATAAAATAATTTCAAGTATTGTCAATTAGGATATTTTATTTAGTGTGCTTAATTTTGATTCAGTAGCAAATAGATGCTGAAATATTTTAATTATTTTATAAGCAGGTGAGTTTATGTTGAAGGGAAAGAAATTGTTAATTGCTGCGATTGCTTTTTTCGTTATGTTTCCTTTATGTATGATAAAGTTGAGTAGTATTTCTGAAGAGTTTATTGCTTTAGGTGTTTATTGCATTGTCGGTGCTTGTTTTTGCTTTATTTCATATTTAAAATTGAAATCAAATGAACATACGGGTTTTATCCTTTTGGGTCTTGGAATTTTATTTGCAGGATTTATATTTAAAGGAGCATTAAGTGAATATTCAATTTATGTGAATACGCTTATTTCACCGCTTTTAATGGTTATCGGGTTCATACTTTCGTCAAAAGGAATTAAAGAAAAGTTAAATAAAAAGCGTAATCTGGTCTATATCAGACCGATTAATAAATTGATTTATATAGGTTCAGGAACGTTAATTTACGGCATAGTTATATCGATATCTCTGTTTAAAGTTTTTCCTTTGTTGATGAGCTTGGGTCACGTAATATTAATGGCAGGCGTAATCTTGTTTTTAAGAGGAGTTAACATAACTATTAACACTAATTATAACGACGTTAATTCTATGAATACCAATTAAATCTATATAGTTGATTATAAAATTTGTAGAATTATTCAGTGAGTATTTTTGAAAACAGCTTAGATCCGATTATTTAAAAGAATTGTGAGTTAATCATTATGAATAAAAATAAAGTTAAAGATAAGACCCGTATATTGGGTGTTTTAAGCGTTATATTTTCTTTAAGCTATTTTGGTGTACCGTTGTTTTCTGTTTTTCTTTCACTTATTGTAAAGCTCCCTGACATTGTTGATACGATATTAATGTCTTTTGCTCTTGTTCTTCCTCTTGCAGGGTTTTTGATTGCTTTTATTTGCAAGTTAAAATATAAATCCCAGCCCGAGAGAATGAAGCTATTTAATGTTGGTGCAGTGCTTGGGTTGCTTTTTGTTACCGTTTTGGTTTGGTTATCTATATCTTCTCTTTTAATTGAATTGTTTTCTGTTAACAAAATGGCCGCTGAAGTTACCGCAACTGTTGACACAATACTGATAACAGGAAGCTTGGGTGCAGCTTATTTCAGAGGCAAAATTTTTTGGTTTATATAAATACAGTACATACATTTTTAAGTCATAAGAACAGAATTTCTTTCGGATTATTTTATAAGTGAGATTAAAAATTTTAAAACGGAATTATCTTGCTTAAAAATTCTAAGCTTATAATAAAAAAACAAAAAATGGTGGGTGTTTTATGAATAGACTTAATTGTTCGGTTTGCGGCGGAACTTTGGCAATTGATGCTTCAGGCTTGAGTGCAACTTGTCAATTTTGCGGCGGCAGATTTTTACTCAATCACGAAGATACGGATTATTATAACCGTTTATATGCTCAGATGAACGAGTTTTTTGCTGCGCCTAAAAGTGAACAGATACGCAAACAGCAAGCAGAGCTTTTGTGGCAAAATGCAAAAATGCGTACTTTTACGTGTGAAGACGGAACACCAATTGAAATAAAGTATATGCATCATTACATTGAGCGTGATATGGACGTTTATGTTGCAAGACGAAATATTGTTTTTCATTTTATCAGGAACGGAATTGAAAAGACTGAAGCGTTCAGAAAATCAATTTCCATGTTGGATTATCCGTCTGCAGATATACGAAATCTTCAGGAATATTTCCCTAAAATCAGCGGTGGTTTTTTGCTTGATGACGGTAGTTATCTTTGCGTAATCACAAAAAGTGAGGATGAATATCCGCTTCGTTTGTTTGGCGCACTTCCCGGCAGACACGTTGCGTGGATAGTCAGCAGGTTGGAAAATTTATGCTGTGTGCTTGAATTCAGTTCATTGGTTCATCCTGAAATTTCGCTTGATACCGTATATATCAACCCTTATACACACCAGGCGTGTTTATATGGCAATTGGTGGTCTGCCGGTAAACATAACACATTGGCTTTAAATAATGACGTAAGACTTCAGCTTAAAGATAATTTAGTTGGCTTGCGTGATACTGCGGCTGCCGCGTTAGGTTATTCAAACAGAGATTTTATCAAACCTAGCAAAGATTTGCCGCAGGCTTTTGTCGATTTCCTTAAATCAAATCCTTGCGTAACTGCATATGATGACTTTGCATATTGGGATGAAAGCATGATAAAAGCATACGGTGAACGCAAATTTATTAAATTGGATGTTGATGATCAGGATATTTATAATTAACAGGAGTGATAATCAATGGGAAGAGGCAGCTACACTGCAAGTGATTGGTTAAAGCTTCGTAAAAGTTGCAATCTGACCGCACAGCAACCTGTTGAAGCAATTTTTAACCATAATAGTGCATCCGATTCTTTGCTAAGCAAAAGCGTCAGTTGTCGATTCAGTTTTGACCCGGATGAAGTGAGTAAATCCACGCCTGTTATTGTCGGTTTTGATATAACTGCATCTATGGGATATCTGGCTAAAGAGCTTGCGACAAACAGTATGCATAACATTATGTCTGCTTTACTTGCAAATAAAAAGATTGAATATCCACAGGTTCTTTGCGCCGCTATTGGTGATTGTAAAAGCGATAAATTCCCGTTGCAGGTTACGCAATTTGAATCTGATATCAGAGTTGTTAAACAGTTGCTGAACATTTATCTTGAAGGTGGCGGCGGTGGTAATGGCGGAGAATCATATAATCTTTTGTGGTATTTTGCGGCCAAGCATACTGTGCACGACTGTTATAATAAGCAGCATAAAAAGGGATATTTATTTACAATTGGTAATGATTTTTGCCACAGTGGGTTAAGTCCGGCTGAAATTCGCCGTAATTTTGTTTCACGATCCGAGTATGTTATATCAAATGAAGAACTGATTTTTGAAGTGCGCAAAAAGTATAATATATTTCATATTCACATTGAAGACGGCAGTGCTTCTGATGAGAGGATATTTGCGCAGTGGTGCCATTTGCTTCCCGGCTGTTGCGCGATTATCAATGTAAATGATGTTGCCTATCTTGCGGAGTTGATTAACGCAATTGTTTTGATAACCAACGGCTTATCACATAATGAGGCGTTGAAATTGCTCGATCAGACAAAGGCAGAAAAGATTGCTCGTTCGGTTGCAACTATTCAGCCTCCCCAAAATAAAAATCGAATTTCATTTTAACGAAAGAGAGGAAACAGTCTATGGGTCACGGTAGCTATAATGCGAGCGACTGGGTTAAATTAAAGCACAGCAGAGGTATTAAAGAAACCAGTAACGTATCTGCAATTTTCAGACAAAAACAAATGGACGACAGGTTTGACCCTAAATACATTCAAATGCGTGAATCTTGTGACAGTGAGGATTCGCCCGAGGCAACACCTGTTATTATCGGATTTGACGTTACAGGGTCGATGGGTTATCTGGCTGAAGAGATTGCAAAAAATGCGCTGAATAAAACGATACTGAATATATATGATAAGAAGCCCGTTACCAATCCGCATATTATGTGTGCCGCTATTGGTGACGTTTCTGATAGAGCGCCTCTTCAGGTTACACAGTTTGAGGCTGACGTGCGTGTTTTTGAGCAGGTTATGGATTTGTGGCTTGAAGGTGCAGGTGGCGACGGTCCTGAAGATTATAATTTACTTTGGTATTTTGCAGACCGTCACACCAGAACTGATGCTTATGATAAAAGAAAAAAGAAAGGTTTTCTTTTTACTATCGGTGATGCTTCCGTACACGGTGGTTTATCCGGTGAAAAGATTGAGCATATTTTTGGCGACAGTATTGAAATGATGATACTCAACGCTGAACTTTTATCGAAAGTTTCTGAAAAATATGAGGTTTTTCATATTGTTACTAAAAATACAAACTCACTTAAATCGTGGGCAACTGTTCTTCCGGGACGTGTTGCTTACATAGATGCTAATAATATTAAATATCTCTCTGAAGTAATAACGTCAATTATGCAGGTTGTTAACGGCACGACGCACGAAGATGCCGTTGCGCAGTGGCCTGAAGAAGCGCGCCCGGCGGTAAAAAAAGCGCTTGATACAATATGTTTAATTAAAAACATAAGTAAAGCAGTAATGCAATATAAAATAGAGTCATTAATAAGAAAAATATTAAGCAAATGAGTGTTATTATTATTGTTGGAAAAAATTTCGGTGATGAAGGTAGGGGCTTGGCAACGGATTATTTTGCCGCTCTATCTCAAAGTTCCGAAAAATCTTGCTTGATTATTCGTCATAATGGTGGAGCGCAGGCAGGTCATACCGTCGATTTGCCTGATAAACGCTTTGTGTTTCATCAATTGTCATCGGGTTCATTCCGCGGTGCTGATACGTATTGGGCGCAAACGTTTCTTCCTGATTTGTATAAATTAACGGAAGAGGCTGAAGAGTTTTTTGCGCTATATAAAAAATTGCCGCGTGTAATTGCTCACTCGCGGTGCAGATGTGTATATATCGATGATATTCTGGTTAATATGGCTCTTGAAACCTCAAGAGGTAATAAACGTCACGGAAGCTGTGGTATGGGAATTAACGAAGCAGTTGTACGTTCAGCTGAACCTCACAATTGTATTTACCTTGGTGAGCTTTATTCGATGTCACAACGTGAGATTTATGAAAAATTTCTCTCTTTACGTAATTCATATTTACCTTTCAGATTGCATCAACTCGGCTTATCGTTGAGCGAAATGGGGGAATATGGTGAGTTATTATCTGATCAGATTGTGCTTCAAAACTTCTCAGAACAAATTTATCATTCTTTGCGTTATATAAGTCTGAAAGACGAGAGTGTTCTGTTGGAATATGATGATGTTATTTTTGAAGGGGCGCAGGGGCTGCTGCTTGATGAGGATTGCTTGAAATTTGCCCCGCATCTGACCAGCTCTAAAACAGGAAGCATTAATCCCTTGTCACTGGTTTTGCAGTATAAACCCAATACCGTACCTCAATTGTTTTACGTTACTCGCAGCTATGTTACACGGCACGGAGCAGGTTATTTACCTTATGAACAAGAGTGGCAGAGCAGAGGGATCAATATTAACGACCCAACCAACATCACGAATCAATGGCAAGGTAGTTTGCGCTTTGCTCCTCACGGCAATTTAAAGGAATTTTTTGCTCCGATTGATGATGATATCAGACAGTGTTCATTTCCGATAAATGTTTCTTGTATGGTTACACATCTGAATGAAAGTCAAGGTAAGATTTGCTGTTATTCGGGTGACATATCCGTTTTGGAATGGTTTGAGCATTCTCGTATTCCAAATTATATGAAACAAATATATCTTTCTTATTCGCCATATTCAAAAGACATAACTTTACATAATCTTATTTAGCTGACTTCAAATAACGAAAAGGCAACGAAGAGGATTCGATACCTTGCGCTCCGTCATAACCTCATAGAAGTAATAACCTCTGTGAGGTTTTATTGCTTTTTAATATTTTTCTTAATGTAAAAAATTATTGTTG
The DNA here is from genome assembly GCA_045588295.1 of Acutalibacteraceae bacterium. Taxonomy (GTDB): domain Bacteria; phylum Bacillota; class Clostridia; order Oscillospirales; family Acutalibacteraceae; genus CAG-177. Next base: position 6,335 of record JAZNDY010000295.1, on the reverse strand, counting down.
CTCAAACAATTTTGGATTATAATTTTTTTAAACTTTAAAAATCAATAATTGTTGAAAATTATGACGGTCTTGAAAATAAATTCCGTCGGGTGTATAATACCGGAGAAATTTATTTCAGGAGATAAATATGGATAATAGAAAAGAATTTCTCGGCACAGAGCCTGTGGGCAAACTGCTTTTCAAGCTTGCCGTGCCTACGGTTATCGCACAGCTTGTGAATATGCTTTATAATATCATCGACCGCATCTATATCGGCCACATTCCCGAAGAAGGCAGCCTTGCTCTGACGGGTGTTGGCGTTTGCATGCCGATAATTATGATTATCTCTGCTTTTGCTGCTCTAATCAGCTCGGGCGGTGCACCGAAAGCATCAATTAATATGGGTAAGGGCGACAAAAAATCAGCAGAGAAAATTCTTGGCGGTTGCTTTACGCTTCAAATTATTATTTCAGCCGTTTTAACTGCGGTTTTGCTTATTTGGAACGAAGATTTGCTCCTTGCATTCGGAGCAAGTGCAAACACAATCAGCTATGCAACAGACTATATGAATATCTATGCCGTCGGAACGGTTTTTGTTCAGCTCACTCTCGGAATGGGTGCATTCATCAACGCTCAGGGCTTCACAAAAATCAGTATGATAACCGTGCTTATCGGTGCAATCAGCAACATAATCCTTGACCCGATATTCATTTTTGCGCTCGATATGGGTGTCAGCGGTGCGGCGCTTGCAACAATTATTTCTCAGGCAATTTCGTGCATCTGGGTAATTTCTTTCCTCTGCGGCAAGAAAACATATCTGAAGCTGAGAGTATCGGATATGAAGATTGATACAAAGCTTGTTTTTCCTTGTGTTGCTCTCGGTCTTGCAACTTTTATTATGCAGAGCAGCGAAAGCGTGATTTCCGTCTGCTTCAATTCATCGCTTCTCAGATACGGCGGTGATATTGCCGTCGGCGCAATGACAATTCTTACAAGCGTTATGCAGTTTGCGATGCTTCCGATGCAGGGTATCGCGCAGGGTGCACAACCTATTTCGAGCTATAACTACGGTGCAAAAAACGTTGACAGAGTCAAGAAAACATTCAGGTTGCTGCTTATCTGCTGTCTTACGTATTCGGCTGTTTTATGGGTGCTGATTATAATTTTTCCGCAAATCTTTGCCGGAATATTCACACCTGACGCGTCGCTTATTGAATTCACGGCAAAGGCACTCCGTATCTACTGCGGAGCAATGTTCCTTTTCGGAATACAGATTGCCTGTCAGATGACTTTTGTTTCAATGGGTAACGCACCGTGTTCAATTATCGTTGCAATAATGCGTAAATTCGTGCTCCTTCTGCCGTTTATCTACATTATGCCGAATCTGGTTGCAGACAAAACAATGGGTGTATACCTCGCAGAGCCCGCTGCTGACGTTATTGCAGTAACCTTCACCTCAATACTTTTCGCCGTGCAGTTTAAAAAGTCATTGAAGAAGCTTGAAGTAAAATAAATTTCACCTATATAATAAATGAATCATAACCCCCGGCTCAGCCGGGGGTTATGATTTTATCAAAAGCATATACTACATTGCATAATTCAATTTGTTATTATATTTGCCATAATGTCTGTTGTGTTGACTAAATTTTTAAACTGTGATACTATCTATTAAAAAGAAAGAGATGTGAGTTAATGGATAAATATGCTGTTTATAAGTGTGATTCTTATGATGACGTTTACAGTTCTGTTGTTAAACATTTTGAAACTCACAACATTAAAAATGATTTAAATCCTGATATGCATATAGTTATAAAAGCAAATCTGGTAACTGATAAGAACCCGGCATTTGCTGTTACAACCAACCCTGCATTTGTGTATGCAATTATCAGATATCTGAAAGAAATCGGCATTAAAAGAATAACTGTTGCTGATTGTCCCGGTGGGGCGTTGTTGTTATTCTCAAGCATGCAAGAAGTTTATGACAGATGCGGATACACTTATCTCAATGAGGTTGCTGAGCTTAATACGGATTTTACTGCCGTTCAAATAAAATGTGATAATAATTTTCAAAACAAGCAATTTAATATTGTCAAAATAATTTCGGATGCCGATTATGTTGTTAATGCCGCTAAATTCAAAACGCATAATGCAACTTGTATAACTGCAGGTGTGAAGAATATTTTCGGTTGCATACCGGGACTTGAAAAGCCTGAATTTCACGCCAAATATCCCAATATTAATGATTTTTCAAATATGCTGGTTGAGCTTGCGGCTACCGTTAAACCGAATTTCACAATCATTGATGCAATTGATATTATGGAAGGCAACGGCCCCACTAACGGACAAAGAAGACATCTCGGACTTACTTTTTCATCAAAAGACGTTTTTGGGATTGATAAATTTATTGCTGATTTCCTTGGTGTTCCGTCTGATAAAGTCGGAACTGTCAAAGCGGCTGAAAAGAAGGGCTTCATTTCTGCTGAATTTGAAACGGCTGGGGATATTGACTTTAAAATTAACGTTCCGATTGTTTTGCCCGACGTAATAAACGCTAAAACAAAAAGTAAAAAGGCAAGCGCTCAAATAAAATTCGTTTTTACTAAATTTAAAGACAGATATATTAAAAAATTTCCCGAAATGAATTCAAATTGCACGCACTGTTGCAAATGTGTATTAACTTGTCCTGCCAAAGCTTTAGAGAATAAAAAAGGCAAGATTATTGTTAATGAGTCACTGTGTATCGGGTGTTTGTGTTGTGATGAGGTTTGCCCGAATCACGCGGTAAATATTATTAAAAAATTTCGTGTTAAATAATCAGGAGCATATAATGAATATTTTGTTCATACAACCTTCTTCAGGGTTTTTGATGAGAGGCACAACTTATCCGATTTGCAGAAGTATGCTTGTGACCGCTTCATTTATGAAATCATTAGGTTATAATGTTTTAATTTATGACAGATGCATTGATTTCCAAAAGTCCGCTAAAGTGATTTCTTCGTTTTCGCCCGATTTTGTTATGGTGTATGTCACACCTACGTCTTCGCTCAAGGATGCCGTTGAATTATCAAAGCTTTCAAAACAAAACGGTGCTTATGTTGCGTGGGGAGAGGTTGTTGCATCTGCTCTGTCAGAAGAAATTGTTAAAAACGGATATGCCGATTTTGTTATTACAGGTGAAACTGAAAGCAAGCTGCTGTCTTTGATTAAAGAGTTGAACGGCAGCAAAAATTACGCAACTGTTCCGGGATTGACTTATGTTGAAAACGGCAGAGTTATTACAACTCAAAATGCAAACAATTCCGATTTAATCAATTTGCCGAAAATTGATTGGGAGCTCGTTGACGTGAACCGCTGTTTTCGCAGTTTTCCGCATTGCAGCAGAATGCTTTATATGTATACGTCAAGAGGATGCCCTTTTAAATGTAAGTATTGTTATAATACTATGTTTTATAATTCACAGCACAGAAAGCGTCCTCTGAATTTTGTTCTTGAAGAAATTCTTTATCTTGAAAAAAACAAAAAGCTTGACGGAGTTAATTTTTCGGATGAACTTCTGTTGCTTTCTGAAGATGAAATTAATCAAATTTCTGAATTCAGAAAAAACAATGACTTAAAATTTTTCTGGGGCGGAGAAACAAGAGCGGATATATATGATGCTGATAAGCTGAAAAAGATGTATGATGCAGGTTGCAGATGGCTCCTGCTCGGTATTGAAACGGGCAGCAAAGAAACGAGAGAACAGATTGATAAACCGATGGATCATAACCAAATCAGAAGTTTTGTTGATAATTGTACTCAAGTCGGTATTTCAACTTTCGGTTCGTTTATAATTGGTTTTCCTGATGAAACACCTGAGAGACTTAAAGAAACCGCTGAGTTTGCTCTTAGCTTGAATCTTGATGCTTTTCTTTTTAATTATTTCATAGCCATTCCCAAAACTCCGTTATGTGACAGTCTTATTTCTGAAGGAAAGTTTACATATGAAGATGTTATTAATCAAGCGTCGGCATCTAGCAAAATTCAATGCTTAACCGATAATTATTCTGCTATCCACGCAAAAGACCTTCAGGTTGTTAAGAGCTATTTTGATTGGCTCACTTTTACCAGAAAGAAAAGAGAAGCTGCTCAGAAATCTATGTTTATCAAAAAGGCTTTTGACGTTCTTAAGCATTTAACAGATGGCGGAATTAAACGCAGTTTTGTTAATCTTTATGATGCTGCAAAAACATTTTTGACTGTGCTGTATTATTCGCACGCTTATCCGAAAATAATAAAAAAATACGGTTTGCACAATATTAACAAATAGTATTGTTTAGCTCAGAATTCCCATGGAAATGTTAGTTTCTGTGGGAATTTTTTGTGAAGATAATATAAATATGTCTGTTTCAACGATGAAAATACGGTTAAGAGGAAACAGATTAAAAATAATAGAGTTTTTTCAATTACAATTGAAAATAAAGGTTACCTTGTGCTATAATTATTTCATTGAATCAAAATTCAGGAGGATCTGTTTTTATGAAAATAAACCTGAAAACAAAAATTCCCGGAATACTTTGTCTTGTTTTTGGCGTAGTTTTTGCAATTGTCGGATTATATTATTTCCATATGCAATATCTCTGCTATGAATACACACCGCTTCAGTTTATTCTCGGCTTTGTTGTCTGTCTTGGCGGAGCTTTGCTTTCAATACCGCTGAGCAAAAAAGCAGACAAAAAGAAAACGGTTTTGAACGCATTTATGGCAGCTTTGGGGTTTGCAATTGCGCTTGTCGGACTTATGTTTTTGATAAATGCTGTAATCGGCAGCGGTGAGCTTGAACTTGCGGCAATGGTTATTCCCGTGTTCCTTACATTCATTATAACAACTGTTATGTCTTTGTTATGTGTGTTGAAAATATTTAACAGCAAGGCTTTAAAAGCGATTCTTTCCGTACTTATTCTAACTGGTTTTCTTTTCGGAAGTCATACATATGTCAAATCGCACATTTACGTTTTGATTTATGAAGATTACGTAGCACCTGCGCCTGTTTTTGCGGCACATACTCAAGAAGACGACAACGGTAAAACCGTTATCGGCGATTTTTACGTCAGCACAAACGGCAACGATGAAAACAGCGGCACAAAAGACTCACCGTTTCTGACAATTGAAAAAGCGGTTGAAGCTGTAAGAAACACAGATAAAGCAGGCAAAAACGGAATAACCGTCTGCATCGAAGCCGGTGAATACCGTGTGTCTTCTCTTGATTTTACCAAAGAAGATTCAGGCACAGAGGAATGTCCCGTAACATACTGTTCTTATAACGGTGAGGTTGTTATCAACGGCGGTATAACACTTGATACCGCTGATTTTAAAAATGTAAAAAGTTATCCCGAAATCGCAGAAAGACTTTCTGCCGATGCTCAGGAAAACGTTACGGTTGTTGACCTGACAAAAGCACCCTATTCGCTCACAAGTGATGATTGGGGCAAAATTTATGCAATCGGCTCTTATCATACAGCTGATAGCTATGACGGCGATTATTCAGGTCCGCTTTATTGCGAACTTTTCGTGGATGACTTAAGACAAAACGTTGCAAGATATCCCGACAATGAATATCTTTACACCGAAGAGGTTGTAAAAACAGGTCTGGGTAAAGAATCCGACGGCTCGCTCACAGAGGTTAAAGATTGGGATAAAATCCGCAACCCCGAATCGGATATTTACAAAGTGAATCCTGAACTTGCAAAGAGAATTTCAGGCTGGAAAAATCTTGAGGATGTGTGGATGTTCGGCTATTGGAAATATGATTGGGCAGATGCTTCAACTCCCGTAGGAAGTTTTGATAAAGACACCCGCGAACTTTCTCCAAAGTTTGTTAGCCTTTTCGGAACAAAAACTGATGCACCCTACTATTTCTTCAACGTTCTTGAGGAGCTTACGGCAGAGGGTGAATGGTATCTTGACAGAGAAAACGGCTTGCTTTGTATGTGGGAACCCGAAAATATGGATGATGCAGAAATTATTCTCTCACTTTCACTCAATCCTGTAATAAATTCCGAGGCTGATTATATCACATTTGACGGATTAACCGTAAAAGGAACACGAAGTGACGGCGTAGTTATAAACGGCAATAATAATACCGTTCAGAATTGTCTTATCAAAAACGTTGCAGGTAATGCTCTTGTTATGAACGGTAGCAACAACCTTGCTTATAACAATGAGATTACCCGAACGGGTAAAGGCGGAATTATTATTTCCGGCGGTGACACTGAAACGCTTACAGCCGGCAACAGCAAGGCTGATAACAATTATATCCACGATTGGTCTGAAATTTATCAGACCTATCAGCCAGCCGTTACTCTTGAGGGCGTGGGAAA
>JAZNDY010000294.1:0-2596 GCA_045588295.1 Acutalibacteraceae bacterium | reverse complement strand
GTCTTTCATTTCGCCACCGTATGCGCCTGCGTTCATATATGCTGCGCCGCCTGCTGTGCCGGGAATACCGAACGCAAACTCGAGCCCGGTGAGCGAATTTTCCAGAGCGAAGCGGCAGAGCTTCGAAAGTGACGCTCCGCTCCGGCAATAAATTGTTGTTTCATCAATGAGCTTAATTTCATCAAGCTTTTCCGTGCTGATAACCACGCCTCTGAAGCCGTTATCAGACACAAGAAGATTGCTGCCCTTGCCGAGAATCAGAGTTCTGACGTTATTAACTTTGCAAGCGGTAATAACAGCAGCAAGCATATCGTCATCTGAAGGCATAACAAATAAATCCGCCTTGCCGCCGATTTTAAAGCTTGTGCGTGCAGAAAGCATAACATCGTCACTGCATTCGCAGCCGATTTGGGCGCATAAATCCCTGATTGTTTTATAAGTGCTCATTGAAGCCTCCGAAATAAATTATTCGTTAAGAAGTGCGGCACCGAAAATGCCTGCGTCGTTACCGAGCTGAGCGGCAACAATCTTTGTCTGCTTGCATGCATAAATGCTGTATCTCTGCTCCTCAACATATTTAAGAAGAGGTTTGAGAAGATAATCACCCTCGTGGCTTACACCGCCGCCGATGCAGATGATTTCAGGCTGGAGTGCGTTTATAACATTGCAAAGACCGATTGAAAGATAATAAACATATCTGTCAACAACGCGCGCTGCAGCTTCGTCACCCTGGCGCATAGCATCAAAAGCTGTTCTGCCGCTGACGTTATCAATGCCGCCTGTAAGCTTCCACATGATGCTGTCAGGGTTATTGTTCATTGCTTCTTTGGTCTGGGCAATAAGAGCTGTTGCGGATGAATACTGCTCCCAGCAACCTTTTCTGCCGCAGTTACAGGGCTTGCCGTCAATTGAAATAACCATATGGCCCATTTCGCCAGCGCAATAGTTGGAACCGACAACGATTTTGCCGTCAATGATAATACCGCTGCCAACACCTGTGCCGAGTGTGATTGCAACAAAATCCTTGACTCCGTTGCCTACGCCTGCAATAGCTTCGCCGAGAGCGGCACAGTTGGCATCATTATCAAGAAATACTGTTTTGCCGATTCTTTCTTCAAGCATTTCCTTTGCGGGAACCTGATTGAATTCAAGGTTATTGGAAAATTCAATATAGCCGTTTGATTTGTTAACAGAACCGGGTGTGCCTACACCTACGCTTGTGATATCATCTTTTGAAATACCTGCATCCTTGATAGCCATATCAACAGCAAGGGCAATATCGTCAAAGATTTCTGCTGCAGGTCTGGGGCATCTTGTTTTAACCTTGCCTCTGCCAATAATTTTCATGTTTTCATCTACAACGCCTACCGCAATGTTGGTACCGCCGAGATCAACGCCTACTCTGTACATATTTTATTACCTCCAAAGAAATTATATCCTTATAATTTATTATTAAAAATCGTGCCAAACTTCAAGCTCTTTTTTAGCGGGAATGATATCGTCTGTCATACCAAGGCTGTGAAGAAGCTCACGAGCCGCATTATAACCCATCTTCTTTTGTCTGTTATTCATTGCGGCAGCCTCGATGATGATTGAAAGGTTTCTGCCGGGTTTAACGGGAACAGTGTTAACAGGAACGTTAATTCCGAGAATTTCAGTGTATTCGTTTTCAAGGCCGAGTCTGTCATAAACCTTTTCGCTGTCCCAGTGCTCAAGCTGAACAACCATATCGATTTTTTCAGTCAGCTTAACGGCACCCATACCGAAAAGACGCCTTGCGTTAAGAACACCGACACCGCGAAGCTCGATAAAATGGCGGATGTTATCAGGAGCCGAACCGACAAGCGTTTTATTGGAAACACGCCTGATTTCAACTGCATCGTCTGCAATAAGTCTGTGACCCCTTTTGATGAGTTCAAGCGCGGTTTCGCTCTTACCAACGCCGCTGTCACCGAGAATCAGAACACCTTCACCGTAAACTTCAACAAGAACACCGTGGCGTGTTATACGAGGAGCAAGCTCAACACCAAGGTAAGAAATTGCAGCCGCCATACAGCTTGACGTTGCTTCTGCCGTGCCGAGAATCGGAACTTCATATTTTTTGGCAATTTCAAGAAAACGCTTGCTGCACTTAAGATCACGCGTAACAATAACTGCGGCAGGCTTCTTAGAAAGAAAGCGGTCAATACAGGCCAGAAATTCCTCTTTGTCAAGATTCTTTATGTATTCAAGCTCTGTGAGACCGATGAACTGAATACGCGCAGGGTCAAAATAATTATCAAAGCCTGTGAGAATAAGACCGGGGCGGTTAACGTCCTGCGAATTGATATAAATATCAGCAATATCCGTAGGAGCGTAAATAACGCTGAGCGAAAGGTCGTTAACAACTTTTTCAAGCGAAACAGAGTACTTACTCATAATAAACTCCTTGATTAAGGGTACAGAAGAACCCATATTAATTACATTATAAAGCAAAAGTTGTTTTTTTCCAACCCCTTTTTTAAATATTTATATAAAAAGTTTCGGAGCATCCGCCGCAAAACGGACACTCCGACTGATTTTTTCTTAAAGCTCGGTTGCAATACTCTGAAATTTT
>JAZNDY010000293.1:0-5108 GCA_045588295.1 Acutalibacteraceae bacterium | reverse complement strand
CGAAGATAAGCTCGGTCAGATGTATGAGCCGTATATTTTTGCAGCTCTCAACAGCGCAAAGGTGTTGCTCTCTGTCGGCACGAATTATGAAAACTTCCACGCAGTCTGGGTAAAGAACGAGTGGTCAAGATTTTTGAAACTGATGGCAAAGGATAAGTCAAAGGTGCTTATTCCTTGCTACAAAGATATGGATGCCTATGATTTGCCTGATGAATTCAAGGCACTGCAGGCTCAGGATATGGGCAAAATCGGCTTTATGCAGGACCTTGTCAGGGGTGTTGAAAAAATCTTAGGCTCAACACAGGCTGCTGTTAATGCACAGCAGACAGCCGCACCCGTTGCACCGCAGGTAAATTCAAACATAAAACAGCTTATGATAAACGGTGACACAATGTATACTGGCGAGGTTTTTGCCGATGTGCCACACGGCAACGGCAAAGCAGAATACAAAAACGGTGCTGTGTATGAGGGTCAGTGGAACAGAGGCAAACGCCACGGTCAGGGTAAAATGGTTTACGGTGACTGTGTTTATGAAGGCGAGTGGGCAGACGATAAAGAACACGGCAAGGGTAAGCTGATTTGGAACAAAGGCGGCGAATTTGCAGGCGAATTCAGTAACGGCGGAGTTTGGCGCGGCAACGGTGTATTTCATTTTTCTGACGGATGCTACACAGGCAATTTTGAAAACGGCAAACGCCACGGTTACGGCAGATTTGAACACGAGCTGTATACCTATGAGGGTCAATGGGAAGACGGTAAAGAACACGGCCGGGGCAAAAAGACAATGCGTGACGGCGCAGAAATAGTCGGTGAATTCCGTGGCGGTGAGCTTTGGAATGTTAAGGGCAAAATCTTTTATGCGGATTCCTTTTATGAGGGTGAACTTATAAAAGGCAAAGAAAACGGTTACGGCAAACTGACTTGGAACAAAGGTGGTGAGTTTGTCGGTGAATTCCGTGACGGTGAACCCTGGAACGGCAAAGGCATATATTACTATTCAAACGGTTGCTATTATAACGGCGAAATCTGTAACGGTTTGCAAAACGGCTACGGCGTTTACAGATATGAAGACTCCGTTTATGAAGGCAAGTGGACAAACAACACAGAACACGGTCAGGGCAAACTGACTTGGGATAAAGGCGGCGAGTTTGTCGGCGAATTCCGTGACGGTGAACCCTATAACGGCAGCGGTGTTTATTATTTCGGCACAGAACGCTATGAGGGTGAAATCAAAAACGGCAAAAGAACCTCAAAGCTTTTCGGTTTTAAAATTCGTTATTAATTTTTGTAAAATTGAAATTACGTGAGGTGGTATAATGGCTGTATTATATTACTGTGAGATATACAGCGGTAATTTAAATTTTATCCCAAGCGGCACTTTGAAGAATAGAATTGAAATGAGGAGAATGGAATATGGCAATTTTTAAATGTAAAATGTGCGGCGGCGCACTCGAAATCAGCGGCAATCAATCGGTAGGTGTTTGTGAATATTGCGGCACAAAACAGACCTTCCCCAGACTTGACGATGACCGTAAGGCAAACCTTTATGACCGCGCAAACCACTTCCGCCGTAACAACGAGTTTGATAAGGCGATGTCAATCTATGAAAGCATTCTGAACGAGGATAACACCGATGCTGAAAGCTATTGGTCAATCGTTCTTTGCCGATACGGTATTGAATACGTTGAAGACCCTGTTTCTCGCAAGAGAATCCCCACGGTTAACCGTGCGCAGTTTACGTCTGTTCTTATGGATGAGGACTATAAATCGGCAATCAATTATGCCGATGCCGTTCAGAAAGAGGTTTATGAGGCTGAAGCCAGAGCAATTGACAATATCCAGAAAGGCATTCTTGAAATTTCACGCAAGGAAGAGCCGTTTGACGTTTTTATCTGCTACAAGGAGTCTGATGCAAACGGCAGAAGAACACCCGATTCCGTGCTTGCAAACGACCTTTATCACGAACTTACCAAAGAAGGCTTCAAGGTGTTCTTTGCAAGAATCACGCTTGAAGACAAGCTCGGCTCGGCTTATGAGCCTTACATATTCGCCGCACTCAACAGCTCAAAGGTAATGGTTGTTCTCGGCACAAAGCCTGAATACTTCAGCGCAGTCTGGGTCAGAAACGAGTGGTCAAGATATCTTGCTCTCATCAAGGGCGGCGCAAACAAGGTTCTTATCCCTGCTTATAAGGATATGGATCCCTATGACCTGCCCGATGAATTTTCACACCTTCAGGCGCAGGATATGACAAAGCTCGGCTTTATGCAGGATCTTGTCAGAGGTATCCGCAAAATTGCCGGTGATACCCAGCCTGCAGTTGCTCCTCCCACGGTTATCGGCGGTGCGGCGGCAAGCGTTGATTCGCTTCTCAGAAGAGCGTTTATGTTTATTGAAGACGCTGACTGGAGCAACGCAAACGATTACTGCGAAAAGGTGCTTGATATTGAGCCTGAAAACGCGCAGGCATACTTTGCCAAATTTATGGTTGAAACAAAGCTTTCCACCTTTGAGCAGGTTGCCGCTTATAATAAAATCGTTGATTCCAAAAACTTCCAGAAAGCGTTCAGATATGCCGATGACAGCTTCAAAGAAACTCTTCAGGGTTATCTTAACGCAATCAATAATAATATTGCCAACGCTTATAATCAGGGCCTCAGCCTTAAAAACAGCGGTGATTTTATCAACGCAAGGCAGATTTTCCTTTCCATTCCTGCTTACAGAGACTGCGTTGCTCAGGCTGAAGAATGCGCGGCTTTGCAGCATGAAAAAGAAACTGAAGAAACTTATAACAACGCCTGCGATATGATGAAGTTTGATAAAATTGACGTTCTCACCGAAGCAAAGAATATGTTTATGTCAATTTGTGATTATAAAGACAGCAGAGCAAAAGCAGATGCCTGTGACATTAAAATCAGAAACATTTCCGCAAAGCTTCAGAGAATTGAAAAAATCAACACTGAAATTGCAATGAAGAACACTGCAATCAATATGGGCAGAGGCAGGTCAATAAAGCGCGCAATCCTCCGCGGCATCTTCCTGTCGTTTATGCCGATTGGCGGTCTTTATGCTATGGGCGGCGGTTTTGAAACCGGCGGCGAGGCGGCATTGATCGGCTTCTTAGGCGGCTTGGTGCTTATCGGCATTTATGCACTCATTATCTACGGCTCGTTCAGCGCAATCCGCAAACGCAGAAAAGAAATCCGCAAGCTCACCGAAGAGCTTGAGTCGCTTCAGTGATTCCGCTCTTTAATATTGATTAAAAATAAATTAAACGTATACAGTAATCGAGAGGAGTAATATTCATGGCCAAGTTTGTTATCGAATGCCCTAATTGCGGCAATTATGCAATGGCATCAAAATTCTTTCACCGCAAAGTTGATTGCTCTTGCGGCTACACCATCAACGTTGCAACAGACAGGTTGGCGGCAAGAGAATGCCCCCACTGCAAAAACACTGTTGTTTTTGACCAGGCAAAGGGTGAAAAAGCACTTTGCCCTGTATGTAAAGAACCCATTAATGCAACCGAAAATATGCGCAACGCAGTTGAAATCAGCTGCCCCTCCTGCGCTTGTAAGCTCACTGCTGATAAATCGCATCAAGATTTCACTTGCCCCCTTTGCGAAACAAAGATTAACGTTGTAAAAGAATACGGCAAGCAGCAGGCTAAAAAAGACGGTATGATAAGCCTCATCAAATATGAGGGCGGCAACGACGTTTTTGTCTGGAAACACCCCATTGAGGATTTCAACCTTGGCTCACAGCTTATTGTTCACGAGTCGCAGGAAGCTCTTTTCTTCCGTGACGGTCAGGCGCTTGATCTCTTCGGTGCAGGCCGCTACACTCTTGAAACACAGAGTCTTCCCGTGCTTGAAAAGCTCTATAAAATTCCCACAAACAGTGACGGAGTGTTCCATTCAGAGGTTTATTTCATCAACCTCACAACCCATATGGGCATCAAATGGGGCACAGATTCAAAGGTAAGACTTTTTGACCCTGCATCAGGTCTTCACGTTGAAATCGGTGCCTGCGGTCAGTTTAACCTGCGTGTTCAGAATTCCAGAAAATTCGTTCTCAAGGTTGTAGGCACAGCAAGCGGATTCTCTCAGGGTGAATTCTTCGGCGAGTTCAATTCAACAGGTCTTGATAAAAATGAATTGGATGAAAAAAGAAGCAAATCCGTTGATATTAAGTCGGTTGTTACACATTTCAGAGCTCTCATCATTTCAAAGGTTAAAGCTTATCTCGCAAGAGCTATCAAAGAAAATAACATCAATATTCTTGAGGTTGACAGCTACATAGACGAAATCTCTGCATACCTCAAAGATAAAATCAACGAGGTACTTGAAGAATACGGTCTTGTTATGCCCGAATTCTTTGTTACAACCATCGTTACACCCGATGACAATGCAGATTTCAAACGCCTTAAGGAGCAGTTTGCCCAGAGAACTCTTGAAGTAAGAGCACAGGAGATACAAAAAGAAGTTGCCGAAGCAGCGCGCGGCGTAGAGCTTACTAAAGCAGAAACAGCAGCTCAGGTCAAGCTTGTTGAAGAGCAGGCAAAGGCTCAGTCTAAAATCGTTGATGCTCAGGGCGAAGCAGAAAAGCTCCGCCTTGAAGGTTTTGCCAATGCTGACGTTTACAGAGCAATGGCTGAAGCTGAAGCCGCAGGTATGCGCGCAAAGGGCTTCACCTATCAGCAGGAAACTGCACGTCAGGTTGGCTTGGAAGCTATGAAAAACGGCATCACAGGTAACGGCTCAGGCGGCGGCAGTGCTTTTGGCGACCTTGCAAGCCTCGGCGTAACTCTCGGCGCAATGGGCGGCGTTATGAATATGACAAAGGATGCTCTCACCCCCATTATGGGCGGCGGTGCCGATATCGGCTCAGGCGTTGTGAATAACGTTTCAGCAAACGGCAACACCTGGAACTGCCCCTGCGGCAAAATGAGTATTGACGGCAACTTCTGCCCCAACTGCGGTGCAAAGAAGCCTGAACCTCAGGTAACAACGTGGGACTGCGCCTGCGGCAAAACAGGCATTGACGGCAACTTCTGCTCCAACTGCGGTGCTAAGAAACCTGAAGCTCCCTCAACCTGGGATTGTTCT
>JAZNDY010000292.1:0-8776 GCA_045588295.1 Acutalibacteraceae bacterium | reverse complement strand
TTGTTCAGTCAGTTTTTAATGTGATTTAACGATAAAATGAAAGGCAGATGATGGCAATGAAAAAATCAGATAAGCTCCGCATTGCCATGCTCGGCCACAAAAGAATCCCTTCGCGTGAGGGCGGTGTTGAAATCGTTGTCAGCGAGCTTTCAACAGGTATGGTTTTGCTCGGCCACAACGTAACCTGCTACAACAGAAAGGGTCATCACGTCAGCGGTGAAGAATTTGACGGCGAAAAGCTCAAGGAATATAACGGCGTAAAAATCAAAGAGGTTTTCACCGTTCAGAAAGGCGGACTTGCGGCAATGACTTCTTCTGTTTTTGCCGCTCTCAAAGCAGCGTTCGGCAGTTATGACGTTGTTCATTTTCACGCCGAGGGCCCTTGCGCAATGCTCTGGTTGCCAAAGCTTTTCGGCAAAAGATGCGTAGCCACAATTCACGGGCTTGACCATCAGCGAGCCAAGTGGGGCAGATTTGCTTCGTGGTATATCCGCTTTGGTGAAAAATGCGCCGTTAAATTTGCCGATGAAATTATTGTTCTTAGCGAAAACGTCAGGCAATATTTTAAAGAAACTTATAACCGTGAAACCGTTTTTATCCCTAACGGGGTTAACCCTGCGGATAAAAAACAGGCAAAAGAAATCACGGCAAAATTCAATCTTCAAAAAGATGAATATATCCTTTTTCTCGGCAGGCTTGTGCCTGAAAAAGGTCTTGAAAGGCTTATTGAAGCTTATAAAAAGATCCAAACCGATAAAAAGCTTGTTGTTGCAGGCGGCTCGTCAGACACTGCGGAATTTGAAGCAAAGCTCAAAGCCGCTTCGGCAGATAACGCCAACATAATTTTTACAGGCTTTGTGCAGGGCAGAATGCTTGAAGAGCTTTTCAGCAATGCATATTTCTATGTGCTTCCCTCCGACGTTGAGGGTATGCCTCTCAGCTTGCTTGAAGCTATGAGCTACGGCAATTGCTGTCTGACTTCCGATATTCCCGAGTGTGCGGCGGTTATCGGCGAATACGGGTGTGTGTTTGACAGAAATATCGCTGATGACCTGCGCAACAAAATGCAGCAGCTTTGCGATAACCCTGAAACGGTCTGTGCATTCAAACAAAACAGCGCCGCTTATATCTGCGGCAAATATAATTGGAACGACGTTGTTTCAAAAACACTTGAGCTTTACGGTTGCAAAAACGCTGTTCAGCCAGTTAAAGAATCGGCAAAGGAAGAATTGAATGAAAATTCTGCTTGTAAATAAATTCTTATATCCCAAGGGCGGCTCTGAAACCTATGTTTTCAAGCTGGGTGAAACTCTGCAGAAAACGGGCCACGAGGTTCAATATTTCGGTATGGAGCACACTGACAATGTGGTGGGTAATGCGGTGGGGGAATATACCTCCAACGTTGATTTTCATTCGCGTTCTCCTATGAAACTTATTTCAGGGTCACTTAAAACTGTTTATTCTTCACAAGCAAGAAAGAATATCAGAAAAGTACTTGATGATTTTAAGCCCGAT
This sequence comes from Acutalibacteraceae bacterium, assembly GCA_045588295.1. Lineage (GTDB taxonomy): Bacteria > Bacillota > Clostridia > Oscillospirales > Acutalibacteraceae > CAG-177. Next base: position 7,261 of record JAZNDY010000292.1, on the reverse strand, counting down.
GTGGTCCACCTTAACAATTTTAACTATCAGCTTACACCGAGTATTATTCTTGAAATTGTCAAATGGCGTAAACAAAACCGCAGGGAATGCAAAATAGTTTATACCGCCCACGATTTACAGCTTGTCTGCCCAAACCACCTGATGCTGAATCCCAACACGGGAGATGTTTGCGAAAAATGTCTCGGCGGCAAATATTATAACTGCATTTCGGGCAAATGCATTCACGGCTCAGCGGCAAAGAGTGTTTTCGGTGCGGCTGAAGCCTATTATTGGAAGGTTAAAAAAGTTTACCGTTATATTGATGCGATTGTTTCGCCGAGTGCTTTTCTTGCGCAAAAGCTTGAAACGCGTAATGAACTTAAAAATAAAATCACGGTTATTCATAATTTTGTGAGTGTAACAAAATCCGAGCCGATGGAAAAAGGCGGTTACATTCTTTATTTCGGCAGATATTCAAAAGAAAAAGGCGTTGAAACTCTGCTTCGTGCAGTTGATTCTCTGCCTGATATAAAATTTGTTTTTGCAGGCAGCGGTCTGCTTGAAGAGGAAATCCAAAAACGCAGCAATGCGGTTAACCGAGGCTTTGTTGAAGGCGAGGAGCTCGTGAAACTCGTTTCGCAGGCAGATTTTTCGGTCGTTCCCTCAGAGTGTTTTGAAAACTGTCCGTTTACTGTTATTGAAAGCCGAGTTTACGGCACTCCTGTTCTCGGGGCTGATATCGGCGGTATTCCCGAGCTTATTGATAACGGCGTGAATGGAGAACTTTTTGAAAGCGGTAACGTTGAGATGTTAACGGACAAAATCAAAGAAATGTCAGAAAATAAACAGAAACTTGAAGCTTATGCGCAAAAATGTCTTGAAACACCATGCCTTTCGGCTGAAGAGTACTGTGCAAAGCTTGCGGATATATATTCCGTGAAAAGTGAGGAATCCTGATGAGCAAAAAACTTAACGGCACGGTGATTGTAACTTACCGTTGCAATGCAAAATGCACAATGTGCAACAGATATAAAGTTCCCTCAAAGCCTGAGGAAGAAATTTCGATTGAAACAATCCGCAAGTTGCCTGAAATGTATTTCACAAACATCACGGGCGGTGAGCCTTTTATCCGTGAGGATTTAAAAGATATTGTGCGTGAACTCTACAAAAAAAGCGAACGCATCGTAATTTCAACGAACGGATTCTTCACAGAAAGAATCGTAGACCTTTGCAAAGAGTTTCCGCAGGTCGGCATACGCATTTCAATTGAAGGTCTTGAACAGACGAATAACGAAATCCGCGGCCTTGAAGACGGCTTCAACAGGGGATACACAACGCTGAAAACTCTTGTTGATATGGGTATGAAAGACGTTGGCTTCGGCATGACAGTGCAGGATAAAAACGCACCTGACCTTGTGCCCCTTTATGAAATATCAGACGAACTCAATATGGAGTTTGCAACGGCATCACTCCACAACAGCTTTTATTTTGTGGAGTCAAACAACATAATTCACGACAGGCTTATGGTTGCAGAGAATTTTGAAAAACTTATCAACCGTCTGCTTGAATCAAACAGCCCCAAAAAATGGTTCAGGGCATATTTCAATCACGGTCTGATTAACTATATCTTCAGCCAAAAAAGACTTTTACCCTGCGATATGACCTTTGATACGTTCTTTATCGACCCTTACGGCGACGTTATGCCATGCCACGGCACAAAAGATAAAGAGGTTATGGGTAACCTCAACACTCAGAGCTGGGACGAGCTCTGGTGCAGTGAGGCGGCAGAAAACGTTCGCAAAAACGTGCGCTGCTGTGACCGCAACTGCTGGATGATAGGCTCTGTTTCGCCTGCAATGCATAAATACATATGGAAACCTGCCCTGTGGGTTGTCAGGCATAAGTTCTTACGTTTCTTTAAAAAGAAAAAATATTCAATGTTTGAAAATAAAATTGTCCGCGATTACCGTGACGGCAAGGTAACAAAAGAGCAACTCGACGTCTGCTCAACCTGCGAAGCATGCGCGGCAAAAAAATAAAAAGGCTTTGATGTTATGCTGATTTTTACCAACTGTTTATCCGAAACACCCGATGAGGGTTGCTTAAAGGTTGCAAACAGCTTAATAAAAATAATAAAAAATTCATCATCAGAAACCGAGGTTGTGTCTTATGAACGCCAATCTTCGCTTGCAGACAGCTTCGTTGCTTCAAACAAGTTGCTTTTAACAAAGGATATTTTCCGCACAGTCAGAAAATGCAGAGAAAAAATTCTGTATATGCCTTTTCCTGCGCGTTCGTCAGCAACTGCGTTGCGCATACTGATTCTTTCGCTTTTTGCAAAAAACAAGGTGACGGTGTTGCTCACACAGGTTACAGAAATCAGCACCCTTGCAAAGCTTTTTCTTAATCTTTGCAAAGCCGAAATTCTTGTTCTTTCAGAAGACACAAAACGGTTGTTTGAAAAATCGATAAATCCTGACAGGGTGCGCAAAATTGCCGTTGGTGTTGATACGGAAAAATTCATTCCCGTATCCAAAGAAAAAACAGCAGAGCTGAAAGCAAAACACGGCATTCCGCCTGAAAAGAAAGTTGTTCTTCACGTCGGTCATCTCAATGAGGGCAGAAACGTTTCTCAACTTATGAAGTTGGATGAGAAATATCAGGTCATTCTTGTCACAAGCACTCTGACAAAAGATGAACAGGATAAAGACCTTAAAAATAAGCTTTTGTCCTGCCCGAATATCAGTCTGATTGATGACTATGTACCGAATATAGAAGAAATCTATCAGCTTGCCGACGTTTATTTCTTTCCTGTTACCGAAACAGGCAGATGCATAGATATCCCCGTTTCCTGCCTTGAAGCGGCGGCGTGCGACAAGCCTGTTGTCACAACCGATTTCGGTGAGATGAAAGCTTTCAGAAATAAAAACGGATTTTGGTTTATTGATTCCTTTGAAGAAGAAAATCTAAACCGTCTTGTGGGGGAAGCTCTTGAGTGCCAAAAAACTGATTCACGTTCAGCTGTGCTTGAATATGATTGGTCAAAGGCGGTAAACAAAATTTTAAATTTTTAAAAGGAGAAAAGGTTTATGCGTCAGCCTAGAGTGTCAATTGTTGTTCCCGTGTATAATTCGGAAAAATATCTTGGCAGATGCATTGAATCTGCAGTTAACCAAACCTATAAAGAAACCGAAATAATTCTTGTTGATGACGGCTCAACCGATTCAAGCGCCTCAATATGTGACAGTTGGGCAGAAAAAGACAGCAGTATAACAGTTATTCATAAAATCAACGAGGGCGCAGGATTGGCGAGAAATGCAGGTCTTGCCGCTGTAACAGGGGACTATGTTCTTTTTGTTGACAGCGACGATTATATTCTGCCCGAAACCGTTCAAAAGTGTATTGAAGCGGCGCTTAAAAATGCTTCGCAGATTGTTCTTTACGGCAGATCAGACATTCTGCAAAACGGAGAAATCAAAGATAAAACAATTAAAACTGATAAGTTTTTCTTTGACGGTCGGGCTGATGTGCAAGACCTTTTTGCAAGTCTTTGCGTTCACTCAATGGGTTTTGGCTTGGGAGTTGTGGGCAAAATGTTCAAAACAGACACCGTTAAAGATAACGGAATAAGATTTTGCTCAGAAAGAGAGGTTTTGTCTGAAGACGCACTGTTTTTAACGGAGCTTTTTGCTTTTGCTGAAAGAGTAACAATAGTTCCCGAACATCTGTATATGTGCGTGATTCACGGCGATTCTCTTTCTAACAGAGCCACACCCGATTTTCAGCATCAAAACAATGTTTTTCTCAAAAAAGCAACGGATATCTGTGAGCAAAACGGATATTCGCAAAACGTAAAAAATCACCTTAAGGCAAGATATCTCTCATATGCCCTTGCAGGCATCAAGCAGCTTGCGGCAAGCGGCAAAACTCATAAAGAAAACGTTGCAGCTTTAAAATCGCTTTTTAACGATGAAATTCTTTGCTCTGCTTTGACGGATGGCGTTATTTCACTTTGCTCATCTGCGAGCAGGTTTTTCTGGAAACTTTTCAGGCTCAGGTGCGGCAGGTTTTGTTACCTGCTTATAAAAATAAAAGAACGAAATTAATTAATCGGAGAAATATATGCTCGAAAAAAGTAACAGACTGCTTTACATAAAAAAACGGTCAGCGCAGGAGATTTTTGTTTTTGCTATCTTCTTCTTTCCGTTCATAATGGCGTTTTTGCTTGAGTTTCTTAAGTTGCCTTCTTTTGTCAAATACATAGCCGATGCCATGTATGTTGGCGGAGTGCTTCTTGCTGTTTCAGGCAGAAGCGCATATATCAGAAAAAAACACGCACCGTTCGTTTTGTTTACCGTTGCGTTGCTTATATTCACTTTTATAGTTTATCTTTTCAATTTCCAGTCACCGCTTTATTATTTGTGGGGTGTGCGTAACACTTTCAGGTTTTATGCGGCATTTGTTTTGTTTGCGGTTGCGTTTGATTGTGACGATGTCAGCGGATGCCTTAAGTTTATGGATATTGTGTTCTGGCTGAATGCAGTGCTGTCTTTCTTCCAATTTTTTGTTCTCGGTTACAGGCAGGATTACCTTGGCGGTGTTTTCGGTGTTGACAGAGGCTGTAACTCATACACGATTATCTTCTTTGCTGTTGTTCTCACAAAATCGCTTCTTGACTTTATGAATAAGCAAGAAAAAACATGGGTGTGTTTTTTGAAATGTGTAATATCACTTCTGATAGCTGCAATGGCAGAACTTAAATTTTTCTTTATTCTTTTTGTTATTATTCTTTTACTTTGTACCGCAATGACAAAGTTTTCTTTCAGAAAAGCTTTTGTTCTGGCTGCCGGAGCTTTGCTTCTGATGTTTTCAGGTTCACTTTTGTCGATGATTTTTGGTGAAAGTCGCGCACTTACTTTAGAAAACATCTTTAATTTGATAACCGCATCAAACTATGCAACCGCAAAAGACCTTGGCAGATTTACCGCAATTCCCACAATTGCAAGAGATTTTCTCACGTCACCGTTGAAATTCCTTTTCGGTTTGGGTCTCGGTAACTGCGACACCTCGTCTTTTGAGTTCTTTAACAGCGAATTTTACCGCTCGCACTCTTATCTCAACTATAACTGGTTTTCGAGTGCTATGCTGTTTCTTGAAACAGGCATAATCGGTTTAACGTCATATCTTGCATTCTTTGTGATGTGCTTTGTTTTTGCACGCAGGCAAATCAAAAAAGGAGCAAACGAACTGTTTTGCCGCATAGGTATGGTTATGTCTGCGGTTTGTTTTATTCTTGTTTTTTATAACTCATCACTCAGAACCGAAGTTGCATATTTAGCTTTCTTTTCTCTGGCATTGCCGTTTGTGAGTTCAGTTGAAAAATCTGAAGAGGCGGGAAACAATGCCGATATAAACAACATTCTTAACAAGGAGGAAACAATATGATATTTGAGGTTTTCAGGCGTGTCCTGTCATGGCTGATGGCAGCTATGATGCTTGTTTCTTCTGCACCTTTTAACCCTAAAGATGACCTCGGAGCTCCTGAAACGGGTTCAGACACCGTTGTTTCCGACGAATCATCCACCGAAACTCTTGAAGGCATTGATGAGGGCAACCCTCTCTGGCACGCACTTTTAGAGATGAACAAGGTTATGGTGCGTTATCTCGGCACTGATTTTCTCACAGAAGAAGAAATTCTTGAAGCTGTTGCCGTTATGGATTCGGCTACTATGCTTCAGGCAAAAGCTGATATTGAAGCTTTGCAACCCTTGTGGGCAGATTTTACCGATGAAGAAAGAGAAAATCTGTTTAAAACAAACACGGCAAAATCTCTCGGAATTCTTCATATGGCAATTGAAGATTCAACAACACTTTCGTCAGCCGCGTCAAAAACCTGCAAGGTTCTCGGCGGCAAAATAGACGTTGTTGACAGCCAGGGAACAGGCAATGTGTCCGGTGACGTTGTTACAATCACCGTCAAGGGCGGTTTGATTGCAAGCAAAACAAACGTTGTTGATATCTATAACAAATCAGGCGCGGCGGCAACCGTGCGCTTTGATTACAGTGTTACAAATTTTGCTTCATTCAGCGAAAGCGGCTCAAAGGGGTCGTGCAAGGTTTTTCTTGAGCAAGGTGCAAGATACACTCTTACTCTCAAATCAAAAACAAATAACGAAACCGCAACGCTTGTTCTGAATAATTTCAGCCTTGTTCCTGCCGCAGAGGCTTCAGACGTTATGTTTAACTATGATTCCTCTCTCGGCTCGGTAACGGTTGACGGTGCAGCAACGGCATCAGGCTCTGCAAAAAACATTAAGTTTGCAAACGGTGCGGCTTTGGTGGCAATCCCTTCAGGCTCTGCCAAATTCATTGCGTGGGTTGACACTCTTGATAACAGAATTCTTTCAACCAATGCATCATATACCCTCAAGCCTGCCAGCGCAATGACGGTCAGGGCGGTTTTCTCAGGCAAAAATACACCTGCATATTTTTCGGCAGACGGCAACAAATTTTTGCTTGATGACCTTAACAAGGCGGCAAACTTTGCAGCCTCGGCAGGCAATAAAACCGTTATTCTGATGAACGACGGCACTCTGCCTGCCGGTAACTACACAATTCCGAACGGTGTAACTCTCCTTGTTCCTTTTAATGCTGCAAACACGGTTTACACCGATGCTCCCGAATCGGTTTATGAGGCAAGAACAACCCCTGTTGCTTACCGCACCCTTACAATGGCAAACGGAGCAAACATCACGGTTAACGGCGCAATTTCTCTGCCCGCAAAGCATTTTGCATCAATCGGCAGCAAACCTGACGGCGGCTCGCCCGACGGCCCCTGCAGCTTTATCAAAATGGAAAACGGCAGCAGCATCACCGTTAACAGCGGTGCGGCTCTTTATGCTTACGGTTTTATCACAGGCTCGGGTAAGGTTACCGCCAAAAACGGTTCAAGGATTTATGAATATTTTCAGATTATGGACTTCAGAGGCGGCTCGCAGACCAGTGATATGAAAAACGGCGTTTTTCCGCTTTCACAGTATTACATTCAAAACATTGAAGTGCCTATGACTCTTGAATCAGGCGCTGTTGAAAGCTGTTACACCACCGTCAGAATGTCCAATATGAGTATGGGCGCAGGCGTTGATTTCCTTGCCAAAAGCGGTGCAATGTTTAACCTTACGTCAGGCTCCGTCACCAAATATTATGACGGCAACACAGACAGACTTGTTTTTGAGGTTAACGGAAATCTTTCCATCAATCCCATTGAGCTTTCACTCGGTTC
>JAZNDY010000291.1:0-9546 GCA_045588295.1 Acutalibacteraceae bacterium | reverse complement strand
GGGCATTGACTGGGAAAAGGTTATTGCTACAGTTAAGGACATCGCTGAAAAGGCTGTTCCCGTTATCGAAACAGTTATCAAGTTCATCGCTGATAACGTTGGTTAATTAACAACAACAAAAAGAGAAAGACCGCCGTTGGGCGGTCTTTTTGTTTGCTGACTAAGTCGCTGAATCATAAACGGAATTTTAAAAATTCGTTTATTTGTCGTTTTTTTCTCCCATCGACGCACCTTTGTACGCCTTCGGTCGAAGAAAACGCCATTCAGCTTCCTTTTCACCAAACAAACCGATTTAACAAAAAAACCGCCGTTGGGCGACATTTCATAAGGAAGTTAAGGTTTTTATCGATTCTTTTCCGTTAATACATTATGAAAAAATCCCGCAATACACAAAGTATTGCGGGATTTTTGTCATTTCGTCTGAACGAAAAATAACCTGATAAAAACTGCTTCGCACCTTAAACAGAGATAGTTTGGATATAGAACAAGGAAAAAAGCGCAGGAATCCTTGACGGATTCCGAGCATTTTTAACGCAGTTATATGCCAAAATATCCTGTTTTAAGGCTTAATTTCCTTGTGAAAGGTCGCCCTTGGGCGGTCTTTTTGTTTATTTGTTATTAAATAAATTCCAAGGGTATTCATCCGGCGGTGTTGCCGAAAAACAGAGATGCTCGTTTGTTTGCGGATGGGTAAACTCAAGCTTATAAGCAAACAGCCCAAGGCTGCCGTTGCCTCCGCCGTATTTGCCGTCACCAATGAGCGGCATTTTTCTTGAAGCAAACTGAACTCTTATCTGGTGCGTTCTGCCAGTGTGGAGCAAAACGTCAACCAAGGCAAGGTTTTCATAAACAGAAAGCCGTTTAAACTCAAGAGAGGCATCTTTAACACCTTTTCTGCTGCGTTTAACAGTGTAGGTTTTGTTTTTTTGCCTGTCGTGAAACAGCAAATCCTTGAAAACACCCGAATCATCAGGTAAACCTTGCACAACGGCATAATAATGCTTCCGCATTTTGTTGCCTGCTATCTGTGCTGAAAGCTGAGCAGCCGCACGTTGCGTTTTTGCAAACACCATAACGCCTGCAGTTTCTCTGTCAAGCCGATGAACAGGGTAGGCTTTGGCAACGGGGTCGTTTTGGCTGAAGTATTCGTCAAGCACAGCAACCAAGTCGTTTTTACCGCCCTGGCTCTGAAGTCCTGCAGGCTTCACGCAAACAATGATTGATTTATCTTCAAAAATAATATCCGTCATTCTGAAAGCTCTGCCTGACGTTTTGCGCTTTTTCTTAAAGCGCGGCGTATACCGTCCATAACAAGCCAAAGCTGACCTGCAATTTTTGCGGGTGGCTCACGCATACCTGTTCTGAACCATTCTGATATAACACCGATCCAGGCGTATTCATAGAATGATGCGATGAACTCAACATCTTCATCAGGAACGTCAAGACCCTGTGCCGCGTTGGTAACAACGTCAATCATAATGGGTTTGCAGGATTTATACATATAGTTTTCAAGGTATTCATAGCTTCGCGAGGAACAGATGTTGCCGATAAGTTTTTTGTGAGAGTAAGCAACGTTCGCAACTTTGATAAGACCTTCAATGTAAGAACTTGTGTTGCGTTCGCCGCCAACTATCTCGTTAAGCTCTTTTTTAAAAATTTCCTCAAGCAGGTCATAGATATCGCTGTAATAATAATAAAACGTGTTTCTGTTGATGCCGCAAGCGTCAACGATATCTTTGATTGTAATTCTGTCAAACGGCTTGTTGCTCAGCAGTTCAACAAATGTTTCGGAAATGAGCTTTTTGGTGTCTTTTTGCATGATGCCCTTCCTTTCAAAAATCTTTTGTCCCATATCATGTATGTTACATGATTATATAAATTGTATCACATTCGTTCATTTTTTTCAAGTAAAAGCCCAAAATACAACATTTGTTACAATGCGTACAGCATAATTATGCGCACATTGCACAAAGAATAACTGAGCTAAAACAGCAAAAAGAAAAAAGCTGTCGGCAAAATTTAATGCGAGCTGACAGCTTTTATTCATATAAATCTTTTTATTATAACAATTGTTCGCCCTTTTTTTGAAACACCGGAGCAATTTTTAACAATGATTCTGCCCTTGCGGCGAAAAACGATTTTATCGTTTTCGCATATTTTTTTATCTGACTTAAGGCACTCGGAATCGTTAACAAAAACAAGGCCGCTTTCAATTGCTTTGCAAGCATCTGCGCGTGAAACGTTAAAAGCGTTTTTGATAACGCTGTCAAGCCGCATTGAAGAAACGGTGAAGCTGTCTTCAATCCCTGCGGTTTTTTCTGCACTTGCAACACAAAGAGGGGAGGCAACCTTTGCTTTAAGAGTGCCTCTGCCTGCTTTGCAAAGGTTTTCGGCAATAAACGTTGCCATGTGGGCGAGCACTGCAATGCGGCAACCGTTTTCCGTAACGATTATGTCACCCGTTATTTCTCTTTTTATGCCCAGAGCCATAAGCGCACCAAGATAATCGCGGTGGCTCAGAGGCTTTGAAAAACGGTCTTTTTCAACTTCAATAACGGCAAGCGGATTATCGTCAGGGTTTTCTGAAAAATATTTCTGCAAGGCTTCGCAGTCTGATGCATCAATATAATACGGCAACAAAACTGCGGCGTTTCTTTCCGCATCGTTAAAAACGCCGTAAAAAACAGTTTTTGCTTCGCTTTGCGGCGAAAGGTGAGAAGCTATGACGGAGCGCTCACGCATATCAAGAAAACACGTGCAGGTTATCATAGAGTTTTCGCTGCATTGCCGTACCTTGTCCTCATATTTAGCAACAAGAATTTTATCTTCAGCCGTCATTTAAACTTTTTCCTTCAGCTTGGGTGCGGCAGAAGTGTTTTTGCCGCCAACAAGAAGATTGGCTCCGATTTTTGCGTTAAAGGTGGGCTTGAACTTAACCTTTTTGGCGGTTTTGGGAGAAGCTTTTTTGGCTTCCTTTTTGTTGCTGCGCATATAGCCGCGGCTAAAATGAGCTTTCAGAATTTTGGCAAGCTCCTTGTTTTGTTCAAAATTCTTTGTGGCAAGGGGTTTTGTCCATTTTTCTTCAATGGCGTCAAACTTGTCAACGTCAAAGTCAGCATATTCAGGGTTACCTCTGTAAAGATAAGATGAACCTGCAGGACCTTTATAATCGCCAAAGAGCCAGGATATGCCGTTGCTGCAAAGTGCAGAGAGTGTGTAACTGAGGGTTTTATCCCAACGGAGCTTGCAGATAATAACAGGTATATTCTTATCTTTAATATTCTTAATTTTGCTTATAAGAGAATCTGTTTCAAACGTTGAGTTGAAGCGCGAATAAAGACCGTATGCAACGTTTCTGACGGGTTCATCAAAAACAGGCAGATTTTCAACCGAGTGGGGTGACTGCATAATAAGAATTCTGTTTTTATCAACAACACGAAGCTCTTTATAAAGCTTTGAATAGAACTTGTTGAGCGCGTCTGTTTTTTCTTCCCAACCCGCAACGTTGCTGAGGGGTCTGTTAAGCAAGTCAAAAGCGGCAACGGTGGGGTCTTTTCTGAAATGAACGGCAACCTGAGTCCAAAGTTTTATAACTGCATTGCGTGCCACAAGACCTGCTGAGGTTGAATCAAAAAGAACACATTTGCTTTTGCTGCCGCCTGCGGAAGCTTTATTTTGGAAACCGGGAGCAGAGTGCAGCTCAAAGATAACGTAAAGTCCCGCTTTGCGGCAAGCTTCAACAACGCTGTCAAGGTAGTCAAACTTAATCTCGCCTCTGCAGCTTTCTTTTTTGAAAAGGTTTCTGTATCGCAGGGGAATTCTGACACAGTTTGCACCGAGAGCTTTGATTTTTCTTAAATCAGATGCGGTGATGAAGTTTTCATTATATGTCTGAGTCAGCTTTCTGGCGCCGTAACGGCCAAAACGCTCTTCAAATTCATCAAATATATCGTAATTTGGTGCAAATGATGGCATATCTGCCTTTTTAAAATAAAAGAGTTCGTCATTGAGGTTTATGCCGCGAAGCTGAACACGGGCACCGTATCTTGTGCAGAAATGTCCGTTTTCGATGATGAGATAATCGTTTTCATCAATTGATTTGGGAAGTGTGGTCTGAGCAAGGCCGATAACAACAGGCAAACTTGCCGCAACGGCACCAACTGCTGCACCGGCTGCCATAATTTTTTTCTCAGTATTCAAATCAAACCCCTCCTTGATTGGAATTTGTTATAAATCATAATCAACAGCGCAATAACCGCCATTCCTGTTAACGCACCGCAGCAGTCAACAAAAAAGTCAAAGATTCTGCAAGCTCTGTCTTCAACAAAAATCTGGTGAATCTCATCGCTTGCTGCATAAACCGCTGTCAGCGCAAAGCTGTATAAAGGCTTATAAGAACCGAACGTTCTGTAAAACGCATTGTATGCAAGAACGGCAAGACCTGCAAATTCAAAGAAATGGGCAGTCTTTCTTATGAACCCCACAACCTCAACAGGCAAACCCAAAAATAAGGTGAAGTTATCGCTGAGCGATTGTGACGTTGCGCCGTTTTGCGCAGAAAACATAAATATTATTACCATACAGGCGGCAACAAGCACCCAGGAAACGGTAATAAGCGCAATTTGTTTTTTGGTTTTCATCAATCATACCTCTTTGCGGCAATAAAGTTAACTGTTGCTTCAGAACCGAGAAAAATGATTCCGTCAGCATCTTTGTTAACCACAAAATGGCTTGAGCGTGAATAAAGAGGGTAACAAAGTGCGTTTTGCAAAACGTAATTTTCCGCATTATAACAGCCTTTGATGGTGTCGTCATAATTTTCTGCGGCAATAAGGTCGTTTATGATGCTGTCATAGCTTGCGGATTTATGGTTAAATATACCGCCGCCTGAAAACGATGCAAGAAAATCCGCAGTGTTTTTGTGGGCAGATTCTATGCCGGTCAGAGCAATCTGAAAATCATCCTGAGCAACGGCTTTGGCGATATCTTCAGCGGATTTGTTTTCAATCGTTATGCCGATGCTTACGCCAAGTGTTTTTTGCCATATCTGAAGCTGTTGTCTGACAGCGCCGTCAAGCCATTCGGGGCAGAGAACAGTCAGCTGAACGGAGTCTTTGCCGAGATCGGCAAGCCCCTCTTTCCACAGGCTGACAGCCTGTGCGCTATCCTGTTCAATGCAGAGGGTCTGTGAGCCGACCTGATCTCTGTAGCTTGCCGCGCCTACAATGCAGCTCATAGGAACGAACCCGCTTTGGGGCGTTGCGTTATCTTTTTTCACAAAAAGGCTGCGGTCAATTGTTTTGCACAGCGCGATGCGAAGAGATGAATTGGCAAGAGCCGGGTCTGCGCAGTTGAACACAAAGCCGAAAACAGAGTTTTCGCTGCTGCTGACGACGTTGCCGTTTTCAGGGACCGGGCAATCCGGCGGCAAAAAGGCTGCTGTTGCACCGCCTGCAGACAGTTTTTTGGCAACGGATTCCTTGCTTGGGTCAAAGCTGAAAACAACGGATGCAGGCATAACTTTCTGTTCGCCTGCGTAATATTCATTTCTCTTGACGGTGAGCGACGTTTCGCTGTCCCAAGAGCTGATATAGAACGGACCGTTGCAGATAATATGCTTATAGCTCAGACCGTATCTGCCGTTCATTGCGTTGAAGAAATCTTTGTTGCAGGGCATAAACACGCTTTCTGTGAGCCTTTGCAAAAAATCGTCACATTTTTCTGTGAGTTTTATTGTGAGTGTGTGGTCATCGGATGCGGTTGCACCGAGAAGGTTTGCGCTGTAATTATTATAGAACACCTCATATGCGTTTTCAATCACAAAAAGTCTGTGTGCATTGGGTGAATTGGTTTCGGGCATAACGGCTCTCTGAAAAGCAAAAACAAAGTCGTGTGCCGTTACTTTTTCACTTGAAAAACGGTCATAAAAATCTTTACCGAATTCGTTTTTGAGAGCGTTGGGGCAATACCATTCGGTGTTTTTTTTGAGTTTGAATGTGTAGGTTTTGCCGTCGGAAGAAACGGTCCAGCTTTCTGCTATTCCGGGAATAATCTTGCCGTTTGCATCAAGCCTCACAAGACCCTCAAAGGTGTTGTTGATAATCAGTTTTGCGTTTGCATCGTCAGCAAACTGAGGGTCAAGGGTTTTGGGCGAAGCGCTTATCGGATAAGCAATGGACTTGCCGCTGCCCTTGGGTGTGCAGGCTGTGCACATAAGCATAAGGATAATCGCCGCGACGGCAGCAATTATTCTCTTCATTGGTTTTCCTCCATCCATTTTGCGAGCTGGTCGGCAAGCGGATTGCTTGCGGTTTTGGCTTTTGACTGTTGCTGCATATATTTTGCAACGTCACGTTTGCCTGCACCTGCCGACTCTTTTCTCTTTTCAAAGTCTGTGAGCTTTTCTCTGTATCCGCAGATGCAGAAGAATGCTTTTTTATCACCCTCGCCGCGCATTTCAAGCTTTTTATGGCATTCGGGGCAACGGGCGTTTGTGATAACGGAAATGCTTTTGCGGTATCCGCATTCCCTGTCCTGGCAAACAAGCATTTTGCCTTTTTTGCCGTTGACTTCAAGCAGATATTTGCCGCATTCGGGGCAGGGCTCACGGGTCATATTATCATGTTTATATTTTGCATCACCGGTTTTAACGGCGGTTACAAGCGATGTTGCATAGGTGCGCATTTCGGCAACAAACTGTTTATCGTTTGCGTTGCCTTTGGCAATCAGAGAGAGTTTTTGCTCCCAACGCGCTGTCAGCTCAGCTGATTTAAGGTCATCGGGCACAATTTCTATAAGCTGTTTGCCTTTTGAGGTGGGATGAATTTCTTTGCCTCTTCTTTCAATGCAGAATGAATCAAAAAGCTTTTCGATTATATCTGCTCTTGTGGCAGGGGTGCCAAGACCGCCTGCGGTTTTGAGAGCATCGCGGAGCGAGCCGTCATCAACCTGCCCCGTGGGGTTTTCCATGGCGGTGAGCAAGGTTGCCTCTGTATAGCGTGAGGGGGGCGCCGTTTTGCCTGCGCAGATGCGCACTTCTTCAGGGAATACGGGTGCACCCTGCGAAAGAGCAGGTAAAGACTGGGCGCGGATATCGTCGCCGTCATCATCATCGTCGGCAAGGGAAGAATCATAAAGAGCTTTCCAGCCGGCAGCTTTGACAGCCTGACCCTTGGTATAAAAATTGTGTTTGCCAACGGTGATTTTAACCTGCATCTCGTCATATTCAAACGGAGCGCTCAGCACCGCAAGAAAACGCCTGACAACGAGGTCATAGATATGTTTTTCTTCACGGGTGAGTTTGTTCAGGTCAACGTATTGCTCTGTGGGGATAATGGCGTGGTGGTCAGTGACCTTGGCGTCGTTTACAATATATTTGGTCTGAATTGGTTTCTGGCGCAGGATAGCCGTTGCGGCGTCTTTATATGCACCGATTGCAACCGCCTTGAGCCTGTCGGGCAAGGTGGCGGCAACGTCTTTTGTTATATATCTTGAATCTGTTCTCGGATATGTGAGGAGCTTGTGAGTTTCATAAAGACTCTGCATAAGCGAGAGGGTCTGTTTGGCGGAGTATCCGTATTTTTTGTTTGCATCACGCTGCAATTCCGTCAGGTCATAGGCGGCAGGTGGAGCTTTGAAACGGTAAACCTTTTTCACCTCTGCCAGCACACCTCGCTTGCCCCTGACTTCATCGGCAATCTGCTGTGCTTGAGCGGCATCAAAGAATCTTGCCTGATTGCGCGAGTCTTTATAAAGTGCGGTGTATCCGCCGAAATCCGCTTTAACGGTATAATAATCCTTGGGTCGGAATTTCAGAATTTCTTCTTCACGCTTAACAATCATCGCAAGGGTAGGGGTGTGCACTCTGCCTGCAGAAAGCTGGGCGTTGTGTTTGCAAGTGAGCGCGCGGCTTACGTTAAGACCCACGAGCCAGTCAGCCTCAGCTCTGCACTGTGCGCTTTTATAGAGATTATCATATTGAGAAGCAGGTTTAAGAGCGGCAAAGCCCTCACGGATAGCTTTGTCTGTCTGCGAAGATATCCACAAACGGAGCATAGGCTTTCTGCAATTTGCTTTTTTGATTATCCAGCGTGCAACAAGCTCACCCTCACGGCCTGCATCGGTTGCTATAACAACTTTATCAACCTCTGCACTGCCAAGCAGAGAGCTTACAGCCTTAAACTGCTTGGAGGTCTGGCCGATAACAACAAGCTTCATATTGCTCGGCAGCATCGGCAAGTCATCCATACGCCAGGTTTTGTATTTTGCGTCGTATCCTTCAGGGTCAGCAAGTGTTACAAGGTGACCGAGTGCCCAGGTTACGATATATTTATCACCGATTATGCAACCGTTGCCGTTCTTTTTGCAGCCTAAAACACGGGCGATATCTTTGGCAACAGAAGGTTTTTCAGTTAAAACAAGAGTTTTGGACAAAAACGGTCACTCCGTTCGTTTAATTTATGAATACACTATATTCCATAATATATGATAACAAAAGAGAACGGAAACAATATTCTTTTAAAGAAATATATAAAATTTAATAAGCTGTTTTTATTTCTTTTTAAGAAGCTTGCCGATTTCGCCTATAACGAGCGGTGCTGAAGAAAGAACAACCACGGTGAGCCATTGAGTAAAGCTGAGCGCAACCGTGCCGAACAAAGACGCCAACGGGGATATGCAGACCACGGCGGCTTGCAGGATAATACATATTGCAACGGCAAGATTCATTGTTTTGTTTGAGAAAAAGCCGATTTTAAATAAAGAATCGGATGAACGTGTGTTGACTGCGTGGGCAATTTCGCAAAAACTGAGGGTGCAGAAAGCCATTGTGCCGCCAACGCCTGACCATAAAAAGTTGCCGATTGCGTGCGCAAGCAGAGTGACAGCGCCAACAAAAGCGCCTTCAAGCGCAATATCAAGCCACAGTCCGCCGTGAAAAAAGCCTTGCGAGGGCGGTATAGGTTTGCGTTTCATAATATTTCTCTCATTTTTTTCAACGCCAAGGGCTATTGCAGGCAGAGAATCGGTAACAAGGTTGACCCAGAGCAGTTGTATGGGCAGCAAGGGAGCACCCCAACCGAGCACGGATGCGGCAAACACAGCGATTATTTCACCTATATTTGTTCCGAGCAGAAAGTGAACGGCTTTTTTGATGTTATCATAAATTCCTCTGCCTTGCTCAACGGCTCTGACGATAGTTGCAAAGTTATCGTCTGTGAGAATCATATCGGCAGCGTTTCTTGCAACGTCTGTGCCGTTTTTTCCCATAGCGCAGCCAATATCCGCCGCTTTAAGCGCAGGTGCATCGTTCACACCGTCGCCCGTCATCGCAACTGTTTCACCTCTTGCGCGGAAAGCTTTGACAATCCGCACTTTATGTTCAGGCGTTACTCTTGCAAACACGCGGCAGGTTGCAAGTTCTTTTTTCAGTTCATCATCTGTCAATTCGTTAAGCTGTTTACCTGTCAGGGCGGTGGAGGATTTATCGGCAATGCCAAGTGTTTCGGCAACTGCGCAGGCGGTTGCTATGTGGTCACCGGTAATCAT
>JAZNDY010000290.1:0-1790 GCA_045588295.1 Acutalibacteraceae bacterium | reverse complement strand
ACAAAATCTTTTGTAACGGAATAATAGATAGACATATGCTTGTAGTTATCCTGACTCACCGTTGAACCCCAGTGGATAAGATATTCCTTTTCCGTCTCATCGTAAAATATCTCAGGTGCCCACATACAGCCGAAATCGTCTCTGCCGAAGTGAACAAGCCTTTCCTCGCTGAAATTCACAAGGTCATCGGTTTTCCACATTCGCAGGCATTTGCTGCCCGTGCTGTTTATATTTTTCCAATCGAGATTAAGATTTTCGTCATATCGGTAAGCAACGCAAAGGTCGGTTGTGATAACCACAAAGCCGCCCGTGTGCAAACGGATAATCTCAATATCGCGGCAACCTTTTTCACCGAGAGATGCGGTGAGAATCGGTTTGCCGCCGTTTACTTCTTCCCAATTGAAGCCGTCACGGCTGATACCGAAATAAACCTGCTCACCGTCAGGCGTTATTTTTTCTTTGAAATGTGTGAAAAGATAGGGCATATTTTTGCTCCTTTCTAAACTAAAACAAGCTTGCAAAGGTATTTGCCGATGCAAGCTTGTTGTGTTTTTATTTTACTTTACGGGCACAAGCTTTTCTTTGCCGCCCATATAAGGTCTGAGAGCAACGGGAATATCAACGCTGCCGTCAGCATTGAGGTTGTTCTCAAGGAATGCGATGAGCATTCTGGGAGGAGCAACAACCGTGTTGTTAAGAGTGTGAGCAAAATATTTGCCGTCTTTGCCGTTAACTCTGATTTTGAGTCTGCGTGCCTGTGCATCACCGAGATTTGAGCAGGAGCCGACTTCAAAATATTTCTTCTGTCTGGGTGACCAGGCTTCAACGTCAAAGGATTTAACCTTGAGGTCTGCAAGGTCGCCTGAGCAGCATTCAAGAGTTCTTACGGGAATATCGAGTGAACGGAACAGGTCAACTGTGTTCTGCCAAAGCTTTTCAAACCACATCATGCTTTCTTCGGGCTTGCAGACAACAATCATCTCCTGCTTCTCGAACTGATGGATTCTGTAAACGCCTCTTTCCTCAATGCCGTGTGCGCCCTTTTCCTTACGGAAGCAGGGCGAATAGCTTGTGAGGGTGTGGGGCAGAGTTGCTTCGTCAACGATTGTGTCGATATATTTACCGATCATTGAGTGTTCGCTTGTGCCGATAAGGTAGAGGTCTTCGCCCTCAATCTTATACATCATTGCGTCCATTTCGGCAAAACTCATAACGCCTGTAACAACGTTGCTTCTGATCATAAAGGGAGGTACGCAATAAGTAAAGCCGCGCTCAATCATAAAATCTCTTGCATAAGAGATGCAGGCGGAATGAAGGCGGGCGATATCACCCATAAGGTAATAGAAACCGTTACCTGCAACGTTTCTTGCGGCATCAAGGTCGATACCGTTGAAGCGTTCCATAATTTCTGTGTGATAGGGAATCTCAAACTCGGGAACAACGGGTTCGCCGTATTTGGTAACCTCAACGTTTTCGCTGTCGTCTTTGCCGATAGGCACACTGGGGTCGATGATATTGGGGATAATCATCATAATCTTTGTAACCTTTTCGGCATATTCAGCTTCAAGCTTTTCGCACTCTGCAAGTCTTTCAGAAAATTCGGTTACCTTTGACTTTGCAGCCATAGCTTCTTCTTTTTTGCCCTGAGCCATAAGCGCACCAATTTCTTTTGAAACCTTGTTGCGGTTTGCTCTGAGAGAATCAGCTTCCGTTTTAACTGCTCTTGATTTTGCATCAAGTTCGATTACTTCGTCAACAAGAGCGAGCATTGAATCCTGAAACTTCTTTTT
>JAZNDY010000289.1:0-10195 GCA_045588295.1 Acutalibacteraceae bacterium | reverse complement strand
GGTGTATCTGCAGTGATGCGCATACCCAAACCGTCTTCACGGGTGTTCCAGCCTGCAAAAATATAGCCTGAGGGAGTGGTGGGAGTGGGAAGTGTGCCGTAGGTTTCGTCTTCACCGTATGTTTTTACAAGACGGTTGGGTGACATCTTATTGTTGTCAAGCTCTGTTACCTTCCAGAGCTCAATGTTTTTGACTTGGCAGCCCCATATTTTTTTGCCGTTATTGATTGTGAATACAATCGAAATATAGGCGGTATCGCCTTTTGTGGTAAATATAGCGGAGTTTGCTCCGTAACCCGAAGCGCCGACACCGCTGACGTAGTCATAATTAACAGCGCCGCTGCTTGTGCTTCTGATTATGTAGGGAGAAAAATCCAAAAACTCGGTATTTGTGTTGTTTATGAGGTTATACTTGAGTACGTAGGAGGTGTTAGCCTCAACGGGAATGTTGTAATAGCCGGCGTTGCTCTCAAGATCGAAGGCGGTGAAAAGGGAGTCGCCTTCGGCGTTGGTAGTTAAGGTAATGTTTTCGTCGGTTGCACTGACAGTACCTGCGCCGTAGATACCGGATTTACCGTTGCTTGAGCTGTTTTTCCATGAGCTAAGGTTGAAAAGATTGGTTGTTGAATCGAGGGTAACGTCACATTCGGTAACCGAAATGTTGCTGATATCGGCATAGGGTGTTGCACCTGATGTGAGGGTGAAACGGAACTGGATATGAGCAACGTCAGAGGGAGTGATGAACGTAAAGCTGTTAGCGCCGCTGGCAGCTCCCGGAGCCTCATAGATTACCTTACACAGGAAGTCGCTGTCGAACATAAACAGGTAAGGTGTGACACCTGAATCTGCGGTGTTGAACACAGTACCCGAGGTATTGTAAGAGAACGTGTAGGTGGTGTTGGGTTCAACGGCAATTGAATAATAATCCGTGTTATTGATTGAGTTTGTTTTATCCTCACCGTGGCCGTTGTAAACCTGAGGCACAGATGTGCTGGTTTTCGTGAGCCTGAAGCTGCCGTTGGGAATGTCTGTCGTTAATGTACCGACGTCTTTTGCGCCGCCGAATACAACTGAGGTTGAGTTTTGGTTGCTTGCCCACTCTTCAAAAATGAAAAGGTTGTTGAAGCCAAGCTCAACGTAATAGCCGGTTGTTGCTGCAGATGCAACAAGGTTAGCTAAATTCGGAACTATCATCATTGTGAAGTTCGGAAGAAGCATTGCAACTACCAGCAGAACGGTAATCAGTGGTTTAATGCGTTTTTTCATAAAAATACCTCCAAATTTTGCTTGAGAAAATCTATATAAAATCCAAATTATTTGCTTGGACAATAATTTTCGTGCCGATTTAAGAATTCGTCACATAATTTTTTATACTGCGCCGATTTTTTGCAAACATATTCGGGCACGCCGCCGAAACTGCCTGTTTCGGCAAATGCTACAGCCGCGCACATATCGCAATAATTTCTCAATTCGCAGTTTTGGCATTCAGCAGGCAGATAAATGCCCTCCCGTGCTTTTTTGATGCTTGCCCACGCTTCGTTGAAACCGTTAATCTCAAACGCAGGTTCCGTCATCATTCCGCAGGGCGACATTTTGCCGTCCCAGGTAACCCAGAAGGTGCTACGGCCTGCTCGGCAGGGAATCTGCTCACCGCCATTTTCGCTGTCGCCTGCATTTCGGGCAAGGTTTGCCTTGGCTTCAAGGTGTTTTCTGAATTTTTCGGCTCCGCGGTCGAACAAACGGCATTCAAACTGAACTCTCGCCGCTTCCTCGGGCGCCATTCTGTCAGCCACGCCGCCTGCCCTGACGGGCGGGAACATATAACTGACAGTCTGAACGGGGATTTTCAGCCTGCGCGCAAACTCAAAAATTTCTGCCGCATCATGTTTGTTATATTGCGTTGCGGTGAAATTGAGCTTAACGTTAACTCCCGCTTGCTTCAGCGCGGTTATTGCGCCGATTACTTTTTCGTATGCATCGCCGTTGCCGCAAAGCTCGCGGTAGGTTTCAGCCGAAGCGCCGTAGAGCGTGACGTTGAGCTTCTGCGGCGGATTATCCGCAAAAAACTTAACCTTTTTGTCATCAATCAACAAGCCGTTTGTGTTGACCGACACCAAAACCCCCATTTTTTTGATTGCGAGATATATTTCTTCAAAATCGCGCCTTAACAGCGGCTCGCCGCCTGTAAGCAAAAGCATAAACACACCTGCATTTTTTGCTTCCTCGGCAAGGTTCAGCCACCATTGAGTGCTTTTTTCGTGCTTTATGGCTTCGCAGTCATTTTCTTTTTTGTGAACATAGCACATTTTGCAGTCCAGCGGACAACGCGAGGTTAATTCAAATGCACCTGAAAGAGGGATTGCTTTTTGGTCGGCTTGGGAAAAAAGATTTGCTATCAAAAGGTCATACTCCAATCCCAATCAGATAACACCTCCGTTTCGCAACTCGTTTTCAAGAGTGATTACCGCTTCTTCATCAGGCGTGCAACCCATTGCATAAACGGGAACGGCTGAAAGAAGCTCTATGATTAAATCAATGCATCTGTTATATTCATACGGAGCAAGGAAGTCAAGGTGAATGTTTTGCAAAATGCCCTGCAGGGCTTCAACGCCCGCCAGCCGCCTCACGCTGTTTGTTTCAGCCTGCGAAAGCAGAACAACCGCGCCCAGCGGCAGATTGCGGTTTTGGCATATGCCGCTTGTGCCGCAAAACGGAACTCCGCAGGCATAAACGCCGCCCTCAACCAGAATGCCCGATTTATCGCCGTTGATTATTTCTGCGCCGCGGTGCTTCTGCCACAGGGCAGCCTGCGTGCTTTTGCCAACACCGCTTGCAGCTGAAAACAAAACAGCCTTGCCGCCAACGTCAATAAAAGAGGAATGCAGAAAAAACGCATTTTTTGCAAGCATAAGCTGAGCCAGCGAAACAGAATTCCACATAAAACGGCTGTCTGCCATAATAGGGAAGCTTGTTTGTGTAAAATAAGTTACGCTGCGAGAAGTGTCGGCAGGGGAATATTTTGTGAGAGCGCCGGGGATATTGCCCATCGGAAAGGCTCTGTAAACCGTGTTGCCGTCAACTGAAACGGAAAAATCGCCTTTTTTGCCGCAGAATCTGCCTTTTGCTTCGGGCAACTGCCCGCAAACTCTGCACTCAATGCTTATATCCGCTTCGCCTTTATCCGCTTCAAACGTCACCCACAGAGGGTTATCGCCGGGGAAAGCGGGAGCGTCAACGCAAATCAGTTTTTTACAAATGCAATAGTATTTTTTCATAGCCAAACGCAGACGATAAAAATATATGTCCACATTACTCCATCATAGTTGAAACAATTATATCATAATAAAATTTTAAAATCAACAATAAAAACTAAAATATTTAATTTAAATTATATACATTATTAGTCAATTCTGCCAAAATTTCGGTGCTTGGGTATTTGGAGAAAAAGCTAACGTTAAACCTCTGCTTACTGTATAAAACCGTTGCAGTTGCAAAAAATAAGTAAAAACAGTCAATCGGAGTGATTTTATGGCACACAGAGTCGGCAAAAAGACAATCTTGTTGCCTTCAGCGCCCTCAATCACGGGCTATGCGGCAGTCGGCGGCAAAAAAGAGGGTGAAGGTCCGCTCGGACCACTGTTTGATTTTGTTTATGAGGATTCCTCTGCAGGTGAAAAAAGCTGGGAAAAAGCAGAAAGCATCATCCACGGTGATGCCGTCAGGCGCGCAATTGCCAAATCGGGGTGTTCTGAGGAGCAGATTGACCTGATTTTTGCAGGTGATTTGCTCAACCAGTGCACGGGCACAACCTTCGGTATACGTGAAATGGGTATCCCTTATGCCGGTGTTTACGGCGCATGCTCAACAATGGCTCTTTCAATGGCACTTGCCGCCGCAAGCGTTGACGGCGGTTTTGCAAAAAATGCCGTTGCTTCAACCTCATCACACTTCTGTTCGGCAGAAAGACAGTTCAGAATGCCGCTTGAATACGGAGGTCAGCGTACTCCCACAGCGCAGTGGACGGCAACCGCCGCAGGTGCAACCGTCATCTCAAACCAAAAGGGGAGAGCAGGGATTAAAAAAATCCATATCGGCACGATTCAGGATTACGGCATAACCGACGTTAACAATATGGGTGCCGCCATGGCACCTGCCGCTTGCAGAACAATAGCCGATTTTCTTGCCGATACTTCCACCCGACCCGAAGATTACGATTTGATTCTGACGGGCGACCTTGGTGCCGTGGGTGCAGAGCTTCTGTGCGAACTGATGCTGAAGCAGGAGAATATTGATATCTCGTCCGTTCACTCGGATTGCGGACTGATTCTTTTCAGCAAAAACCAGAATGTGGGAGCCGGTGGCTCGGGCTGCGGTTGCAGCGGTGCAGTGCTCTGTGCAGACGTTTTGCCCAAAATTGAAAGAGGAGAGCTTGGGCGTGTGCTTTTTGTCGGCACAGGCGCACTTCTTTCGGGCACGTCAACGTTAAGGGGCGAAAGTATTCCGTCCATCGCTCACGCAGTTCTGATAACGGGCGGTGATGAAAAATGAACGAGCTCAGAACGGTTGCAGGAACGCTCAGTCTGGCGCTAAAAACGGTAAGAATTGCCAATATGATCAAGAAAGCGGCAGTTGCTGTGTCAATTGCCGTGTGCGCCTATGTAATTTACAGAAGTTTACGGAGAAGATAAAACCACTCATTTTTTGTGTAAAGTGTAAAGCTAAACACCTTTACTTGGGCAAAAATATGGGGGCAAAAATAGGGAAAAAGCCTTGATATTACTGAAAATCTGCATTTTTACTAAAAAACGGCCAAACGGCAACAACCTGTAAAGTTAATAAGCTTTACAAAGGCGAAATAATTTTATTTTTCAGCACTCAAAAGAAGCAGCAAAACACGTCAAAAAACAGCGGTAAATTATTCTAAACAGGAATAAAAACGCTGCTTTTTATCGATTTTCAGGTGCGTTTTTAAGGGTAAAACATGTCCTGACGGTGTTTGACCTAACCGTCTGTAATTTTGTAAAGTATATTGCATTTACAAAAAATATTTTTCCCGGAATCACAATAAAATATTGCACAAAAACCACCAATATTGTTCTGTATAAGTATAAAAAACCTGTTGTTCAGCTGCGTTTCGGGTTGAATTATTGGGCAAAAAATCAGTCGTCGGCAGGTGAATTTTTAACCAAAAGAGTGAGTGGGTAAAGTAAAAAAGCTTTACATACTTGCTCTTTTTTGCATTCAGAATCTGCTTTTTTCGGGGTTTTTGTGAGTTTTATATATATACCTTTAAATATATGTGCCTTACACGGTGTGATTTATGCTTTTTCCTTTGTGTCCAAACAGTCATCAGAATAGCCTGTTTTGTAAAGCGATAATGCTTTACTTAATGCGGTTTTTGTTTGTTTTTGCAGGGTTACTTATGTATGTAGTCAGTTTAAACAAAATTTGAAATACCACCTTGTTAATTGTTAACAAAAAATTAATTGCTTTTTGAAAATCATTGACATTGGCGCAATATTTAGGTATAGTTATTATGACCATATGGTGGTTTAGTGGGATAAGTGTTTCCATTTGGAGGCTTTTGTTCCGCAAAACCCACTGTTCAGGACGGTAAAATCAGTGATTCTGGCTGTTGCATGTGCCGAATTTTGGCGTGTTCGGTGCAGCGTAATCAAGGAGGTCGGTCAGATAATGGTCCTGCGGTTGCATTATTATAATGTTTATTAATGGGCCGTTGCAATCATTGGTTTTTTAGTCCGCAATTTTTTTCAAATTTCAAAATTTTTTTGGAGGTGTACAATTTGAAAAAGTCAATCCGCATTCTCTCTATTCTTATGGCTTTTGCGATGCTCATCGGTTCGTTCAGCGTTCTCGGTTCAGCATACCAGGCTTATAAGAACGACGCTATCGAAGAGTACAACGACGTAGATGCTCCTGTTTTCACACTTGAGCAGTACGCCACAATGGCACTCGACGAGGTAGACCGTATGCTTGCTAAAGAGCAGCTCAGTGTTAACATTTACATTGGTACTCTTGACCTTGGCAGCATTACAGAAACTATCGCCAGCGTTGAATCACTTCTTACAAGTGTTAAAACACTTCTTCCCCTTCTCGGTGATGCAGCATCTCTTAAGATCACATCTCTTGAAGGCCACGCCAGACACCAGGATACAGACCTCGATATCGTTTATGCTGTTCTCAACTTCCTCGGCGACAACGCTGAAGTTTTTGAAAAGTATGTAAACGGTTCAATCAGCCTTGGTATCATGGACTCCTTTATTGCAGAGTTCAAGTTCAACGTTCGTGAACTTGCAATCGGTCTTATCTACGGCTTTACTCCCGCTGGTAACGCTGCAGATTTCGATTACTTTGATGACGGCGCTGCAGGTATCCCCGCTGAATACCTTAACGAGGAGAACGGTATCATCACTCTCGGTCAGGACCTTCTCAACGGTCTTGTTCTCGGTGAATGGAAGCTCCTCGACGAACTCTTCACAGACCCCAACAGCTGGGTAGAGTATGAAGGCTACATGTTCGAAGGCGAAATGGACACAGCTAACTATGACTACTACGGCTGGGTTCACCCCGATCAGTGGGTAACATTCGCACTCGGCGGTTGCGCTAAGGTTCCCGCAGGCACAGCAGCTCCCGCTCCCATTTATGACATCGTTGACATCACAACTGATAAGAACGGTTACGAATTCATCGAAGCACTCATCCAGAGAGCATTCAACGAACTTCTTGTTCCCGTTCTCAACAGAGACACTGTTCCGTGGCTCCTTAAGCTTTGCGGCGTTGAGTTCCTTTCAAAGTACAAGGATAAGAACATCTTCGACGAAGCTACAGGCGAATGGGTTCCCAACCCCGATTATATCCCCGGTTACAGAGGCGAACCCCTCACAGATGAAACAAGAACAGTTTTCGCTGACATCTTCAATCTTGAAGTTGTTATTGAAAAGGTAGCAGTTCCCGAAGGCGAAACATTCGTTGACAACTTCAACGATATCCTCGGTGACTTCATCAACAACCTTCTCATCGTTGGAGAAGGCGAAACAACTGCTGAAGGCTACACATGGAATTGGGTAGACGGCGACAACAGCCACCTCCTCACAAACGTAGCAAGCGTTGCAAAGTTCATCCTTCAGGTTTCTGAAGGCGAATTCTTCGCAGATTACCTCGATGTTCCCTCAGCTTCTGAAATCGCAGGTTACACAGACCAGCAGGTTGTAGCTCTCATCATGAGAGGTATCCTTAACGGTTCAGTTGACTGGATGTACATTGATGAATCAGCTCAGTCAATCGTTGACGTTGGTTACGCAGCAATCGAACAGCTCGCATGGCAGGATATTCCCCAGCAGACATATACTAAGCCTGCAAGATCCGCTTATGCAACAGACGTTGAATACTACGATGCAGTTGTTCAGAAGTGCCTTGATATCCTTCTTGACGTTGCAGTTTATAACCTCAACCAGTCACTTGACATGGTTCCCGCTCAGGGCAACAACCCCGTAACAGGCGCTGGCCTTCTTCAGTACCAGGGCGATAACGGCAGCTGGGAAACAACAGCTATCCAGGTTGCAGCTTGGGCAATCAGCACATACGCTGACATCCTTGCTCTTGACTTCAACTGCGATAACGCTAACGGCGCTGTAACAGGCCTCACAATCAACGACGTATGGAATGACCTTGACACAGTTCTCAACCAGATCATCCCCATCAAGGGTGAAGGCGCATGGATCTATGACGAAATCGCTAACAGCGGTCTTGTTTCAAAGGCATTCATCTTTGATTATCTTCTTAAACCCATCTATACTCTCGATGCTACAAACATCGGTAAGATCTTCATGAAGAACCCCGACGGTGCTTTCGCAACAAAGAACGGCGTTGAAATCATCATCGACCTTCTTGACGGCATCTTCGATCTTCTCTTCCCCAACGTATTCCCCAACGACGTTAAGACAGTTGACGCATTCGTTCAGAATGATAAACTCGGTACATTCATCCACGACCTCTTCAAGTCACTCGGCACAAACACCTTCGTTGGTAAAACAAACGGTGTTGAAATCCAGGGCAGAGGCGCAAGCATCGCTGCAACTGCACTTCCCGTTGTTTGCATGCTCCTCGGTCTCAGTGACGAACAGGAATTCTCCGAAATGGAAAACTTCCTTCCCGAAACAATCGCTGCAGGCACTAACCCCACATTCCGTGTTTACAACGGTTCAAGCGGTGTTAACACAGGTTGGACAAACGCAGCTGGCCAGTTCACACAGGATAAGCTTTACACATATGAAATCGGCCCCGTTGTTGTTAGATCATATGTAAACGGCGTTGATACAAAGGCTGCTTCCGTAAGCGGCATCAAGATGGGCGACACACTTGACGGTGGTGAAAGCGTTGACGTTACTCTTCAGGGTACTCTCACCGACGGTATGCTCATCGAAATGAACATCGACTACTTCATCAAGGGCGAAGATGGCCAGAACATCACATCCACAGCTCTTACCAAGACAGTTTACGCTGTTGTTGGTACAACAGATAAGGACGACGACGCTATCGAAATTTCCGATGCAGTCGGCAACCGTTTCGTTCAGTACGAATCAGAAATCTACCTTGGTCAGGGTGATGACCTCGGCGATTTCGAAGGCTATCAGATCCGTGTTAAGGACAGCGGCGAAAACAACAGCGTTGAAAATCCCGCTGACACAGGTTCAGTTTCAATCGTAAGCGTTTCCGGTCCTGCTTTCATTAAGATGAACCCCGAACTCACAGTTCAGAAGTTCAAGGGTCAGGAAGGTATCTACTTCTTCAATCCCTTCGCAGCAGTTGAAGGCTACGAAAGATTCGAAATCACATACCAGACAGACGAAAACGGCGAGCTTGTTCTCGACGATAACGGTGACCCCATCCCCAACGGCGACAATGGCGGCGTTGAGGACGGCAAGTACACAGTAACAACAGTTGTTAACGTTAACGGCACAAACCACACCGTTACAACTAACATCCACTATTATAAGGACTTCGGTCTCGGCGGCAAGTTCGACCACGAAGTTTCAGCTAACCGTCAGCAGAACGACTACGATATGGATAAGAACGGCGGCGCTGCTGCTGATCTCTGGGCAAACTACATCGCAGCTCTTAAGGACGCAGCTGTTCTTTGCCTCACACCCAAGACAGGTTCAACATTCGAAGCTAAGATCAACAACTGTGATGCAGAGTATGAAAACCTCTACGAGCAGTATGCTGAAGCTCTCGATGCAGCTCTTGAAGCTCTTGCTCCCTATGAGAAGTCAGCAGGCGTTGGCGCTCTTCAGGATGCAATTGCTAACACCAGTGGTTATAACTGGAGAGAATACGAAGACGAAAACGGCTATCCCTACAGAGTTGAAATCGAATACTGGGAAGATGACTATGTATTCGTAGGCATGCGTGACTATGCTCCTCACTCATACAGAAGATATAGAGACGCAAGAGGCAACGCTCAGGATATCGTTGATTCACAGGTATTCTTCGTTCCCGCTCCCTTCGATGAAGATTACATTCCTTCAGAAGAAGAAAAGGCAGCACGTGCAGAAGCTATCGCAGCATATGAAGAAGCAGTTGCAAACAAGGGCGTTGTTGGCGCTATCGAAGCAACATATGCTCTCCATAAGCTTGAACTCATGGAAGAAAGACTCATTAAGCTTCCCGCAGACAAGAGCAAGCTCAACGTTGTATATGATATGACAGTTACAAACGGTGGTGTTAACGCTTCCGGCGCATCATATTACACAGCAGAATCTTGGGAAACTTACACACACGCTAAGAACTTTGCAGATAAGGTTCTTGCTCTCTCAGGCAGCGCAGTTACACCTTCAATGGTTAACGTTGCAACAAGCGAACTTGTTTACGCTTGGAAGCACCTTGTTAAGTCATGTGACTTCACAAACCTCGATGCAGCTATCGAGCTTTCAGCTGAAGCAGGCGCACTTGGTCTTGATCAGACAGATTACACAGCAGAAACATACGCTCCCTTCTTCGAACTTTACACAGAAGCTGTAAACTTCGACAGAGGCGCAGCAGATAACGAAGAAAATCAGGCAGAAATCGACAAGCTCGCTACTGACCTTCTTGCAGCATTCAATGCTCTTGCAGGTGTTTCAGCAGCTGTTGAGCCCGAATATCCTCTTATCGACAGAGCAGATGCTGAAAGCATG